>JBAYNP010000052.1:0-6230 GCA_041678785.1 Patescibacteria group bacterium
ATTTTGAACAAATTGGTTTTAGCGCTCAGGATTTGGAGAAAATTTTACCAGAAATTGTTTCGACTGATTTAAGTGGAAATAAGGGTGTGGCTTATGCTAAAATTACTCCGGTTTTAGTTAATGCGATCAAAGAACAACAAGAAGAGATAAATTTACTCAAAGCGAGTTTAACAGTTTTGATTAGCGATCTTGATCGCGGAGTTACTGATGGTGCTTTGAGTCTTGGTGAAATTGATTTAGGCAAAGATTCGGCTGGCGAAGCTGTGATTAAAGCAGGTAATACAGAAGTTGAAATTATTTTTGAAAACACTTATAATTTCCAGCCGATAGTAACTGTGACCGCGAATGATTTTATGATTGGTAATTATCGAATTACCGGTAAAAATTTAAGTGGTTTTAATGTTGAATTATCAGAAATTCAAAACAATGATATTAAGTTTGACTGGCACGCTTTTGGATCAAAAGAAGGATTAAGATTTTTTAGTGACGGGTTTAGGGAAGATATTAATTCTGAAATTCAAACAGAAGTAGAGACGGTTCCCGAAGTTATCGAATTAATACCTGAAAATCTGGTCGATGAAGAACTGCCAGCAGAAGAATCGACAGAAATTTTACCAGCAGAAGAAATTATTCCACCAACAGAATTAGTAGAATAAAAAAATAATTAATTAATATTTAAAATTAAAAAAATGATTACCAAAAAAACAGACCAAACAGACAACGTCGCGACTGAAAAAAAATCAAAATTCACAAAAATTTTTTTAGTCAGCATTATTCTTCTGGCAATTTTAGGCATTGGGTCGGGAATTTATTTTTATCAAAAATACCAAGAGATAAAAAATAATCCAGACATTGTAAATCAAAAAGAAGCCGAAACAATTATTTCGGCACTAGGAAAAATGATGGAATTGCCAGCAGATGAAACCCCAACCATTGCTACGATTTTAAACAAAGACGAGCTAAAGGATCAGCCATTTTTTAACAAAGCCGAAAATGGTGATAAAGTTATTGCTTATGCAAAAAGTATGCAGGCCATTCTTTATCGACCGTCAATCAATAAGATTATTAGCGTCGCTCCTTTAGTAACTGATCAGGCTCAAACAGCCGACGGCGTTGTGACTGATACAGACACAACTACGGAAATTTCTAATGAACTAAAAATCGTTTATTACAACGGAACTGAAAGTGTTGGATTAGCCAATGAAACAGAAACTTTGGTTAAAAATAATTATCCAGAATATCAAACTTTAGCAATTAAAAATGCAATTAAAAGTGATTATACCAAAACTTTAGTTATTGATTTAAAGGGGGATAAAAATCAAGTAGCTAGTGATTTAGCACAATTTATTGGTGGTGAAGTCGGACAATTACCTGATGGTGAAGAATTTTCAGAGGCCGACATTATGATAATTGTAGGTAAACAAGATTAATTTTTTTATGAACAAAACCGTCTTTTGGTTATTATTTTTTGGCGGAATTTTTTTGCCGTTGAATTTTGTTTTAGCAGGAACGGTTTTGGATGATCATAAATATGCCTGGAGTAGTAGGGTCGGTTATATAAGCTTTGAAGAAACGATTGTTAATAATGAGGGTCTTTCGGGCTATGCTTGGTCAAAAAATAATGGCTGGATAAATTTAAGTCCAGAAGAGGGGGGAGTTTTAAATGATGGTTTGGGTAATCTTTCGGGTTATGCCTGGGGAGAGAGTTTGGGTTGGATAGATTTTGAGAATGTTTCGATTAATATTAGTATGGGTAAATTTTCTGGTACAGCTACGGGTGATTTGGTCGGCGTTATTAATTTTAATTGTCCTAATTATTGCGATGTTGTTACTGATTGGAGGGTTGTTTTATCAGCTTGCTCAGATGGGGTTGATAATGATAGCGATGGTAAAGTCGATTATCCAACCGATCCTGGTTGTAGTTCATCATCTGATGGTGACGAAAGTAATTCGTCTGGTGGAGGTGGAGGAGGTGGTGGCGGCAGCAACTACTTTACAACGATATCAAATGCGGTTATACCGAAACCTTTGGCGCCATATACCAGACTTGATTTTACGATAAATAATTTATCAATCACAACTAGTTCAAATATTTTGAATATTAGTATGAATGGTGATCCAAACTATGTTAGCACTTATTTAATTTCTTTGGATAAAAATTTTAAAGGAGCTGTTGCCAATAAATATACTGCCAAAACAGTTTTCAATTTACCAGATAAAGACGGTCAATATGATATTTATTTAAAATATTATTCAAGTACGGGTACCGGATCAGAAACAATTATGCGTTCAATCGAATATAAAAAAAATGGTAATGTTGTTTTGCCAGTTGAATCAAAAACAAACAAAATTGTCAGTGGGTCGGGATCTGGAAGCAAATGTCCTTCAACTTTGTTTAGTAGAGATTTGAAATTAAGTATGGTTGGAGAAGATGTTAAAACGTTGCAAAAATTTTTAAATGCTCAGGGATTTAAATTGGTGGCAAGTGGTCCCGGTTCACCAGGTAAAGAAACAACTAAATTTGGTTGGGCGACTCAATCCGCTTTGACTAAATTTCAAAAAAGTAAAAAAATCGTTGCTAATTATGGAGTTTTTGATTTGGTGACCAGAACTTACTTGGGATGCGTGATTAGTAAGTCTGTTGCAACCTCTACTGCCACAACCATAACCAAAGCAAAAACAGTCTTTACGCGATATTTAAAATTAGGAATGGTGGGCGATGACGTCAAAGCTTTACAGCAACTATTAAATAATCAAGGATTTAAAGTTTCCATAACTGGTCCAGGTTCTCCAGGCAAAGAAACAACTAAATTCGGTTGGGCGACTCAAGCGGCTTTGATTAGATTTCAAAAGAAATATAATCTTAATCCACCAAAAGGCTATGTTGGTCCAGGAACGATGGAAAAATTAAATAGTTTACAAAAGTAATTTTAATTTTTTGATTTAATTTTTTAAAATTATTTTATTAGCGAAAGCGTTTTTAAATTTGAAAGCGACCCGCTCAGAAGCGTAAGCGCCTTGAGCGGGTCGCTTGCAAATAAAAAAAGTTATTAACCTTTCTCTTTACGCATTATTGAAATTTGTGCTATAATTTAAACATACAATTTTATCAAAAATTTTAATCATAACTAAAATGATACAGGCTTGTGTGTCATGGTTTTCTAAACACCATTTTTTGTTTTTCAAGGTGTTTTTTATTTTTTTCTTAGCCTGTAATCCAATAATTTCTTTGGGAGCGACAAGAATTGGAACTAATATTTCGACTGGTGGTAATTTGACGGTTGATGGGGCACTCAAATTTACGAGTGGGGCTGCGAGTAATTATATTTTGTCCACTGATGCTTCGGGTAATTCGACTTGGATTGCAGTTGGTTCAGCTTTGGGCAATGCCACAACAGATGATTTACCAGAAGGGGCGACCAATAAATTTTTTAACGCCTCCAATCTTAATTCACAAATCGATTCTAGAATTTCAACTCAACGAGGATTAGCCGATGGTTTGGCACCGTTAAACGAATCAAGCCTTATTCCGATGTCGAATTTATCGACTGGCGTGGCCGATGGTTTGGCAACTTTGGATGGTAGTGGAAAATTGACGGCAGGACAGATGCCGTCGTTTGCGATTTCTAGTACATATTCGGTGGCTGATATTACAGCTCGCGATGCATTGACCCCAAATACTGGTGATGTGGCGATTGTGATTGACGCTGGTGCTGGTCAAAGCACTTCATATATTTATGACGGTGCTAGCTGGGTTGAGCTTTTGACACCATTAAATTTATATTTAGCTAAGTCAAATAATCTTTCGGATTTAACAAGTCCTTCGGATGCTCGAGATAATCTAGGCTTAGGTTCGAGCGATAGCCCTACCTTCGCTGGTTTGACCATTACTTCTTATGCTGATTTTACCAACGTGGCTAAGCCTACTCATGCCGAAGGGAGATTATTTTACGATTCTGAGGAAAAATCTTTAGCTTATTACAATGACTTAACTGGTACCACGGTCAATATTGGACAAGAAGAGCGTGTTCGAGTCTACAATAATACCGGAAGTACAATTTATGATGGTCAAGCGGTTTATATTACAGGATCTTTCGGCGGCACGACTCCAACGATTGGATTGGCAAAAGCTGACAACCCAATTACTGCTCGTACAATCGGAATCACCACTTTAGATATTTTGTCAGGAGGCTACGGCGATGTTAATGCTTTTGGAGTAGTTCATGGATTAAATACTTCAATGTATTCAGACGGAGATCGTCTGTATTTGTCGGCCGAGACAGCAGGAAGTTTGACAGCAACAAAGCCATCGGCACCAAATTTATCTTCCCCGATCGGTTTTGTGGTCAAATCAGATGCGGTTGAAGGTGCCATCTTGGCGATTCCGTCAACTTATTTGCCTGGTTTATTGGTTGAAGGCTCGGTGGTTTTTAGTTCGTCTTTAGGAGAAATATCTGAAGACACGGATAATTTTTTCTGGGATAATACTGAAAAAAGATTAGGAATTGGCAATAAAATTCCAGCCTACACACTTGATGTGACTGGTGATATCAAAACTGGCGACGGTTCGCTCAATATTTTAGGTAGTTTGGTTGATCCGGATCCTGCTGGTGTTAATGGTGCGATGTATTATAATACTTCACACAACAAATTTCGTTGTTATGAAAATAGTGTTTGGAAAGATTGTGATACTTCGGCCGGAGTAGCGACCTTGCAATCGGCCTATACAAATGGAGCCACAATTACTAATACAAC
The DNA here is from genome assembly GCA_041678785.1 of Patescibacteria group bacterium. Lineage (GTDB taxonomy): Bacteria > Patescibacteriota > Patescibacteriia > UBA2591 > JBAYNP01 > JBAYNP01. The sequence continues at coordinate 4,756 of JBAYNP010000052.1, forward strand.
GACGCCGTTGGTTATTTCGACTTTAACTGGTGGCGGAGATTTTAACGTCAATGGGAGTGGTGCTATTAGTTTGACTCCTGATGGAGCTTTGACTTTAACTTCAGGAACAACTGCTACCTGGGGAACGGATGCTGGCAATTTGAATTTAGTTGCTAGTGGAGCGACAACCGCCAATGTTCAGATTGGAAGTGGAGTAACTTCATCAGCCCCAGATTTACTAGTTCTCGATTTAGGCGATACTGAGCCAGCTGGAACTAACGGGGCTTTATATTATGATACCGATACCAATAAATTCCGTTGTTATCAAAATGGATCTTGGTCAAATTGTATTTCAGCTACTAGCTCGGTCGCTTTATCATCTGTGATTGCAGCTACCGATGCTAATTCAATCAATAATGCCGACAATCGACAAACATGGAATTGGAAACTAACTACCGCTGCCAATCGAGGAATGATTTTTGGTGAAAGCACTGCCTCGACAGCCACTGGTTCACCAGCTCTTGTTCAAATTGATACTTTAGGAGATTCGACCGCAATGCCTTTGCATATTTTAAATTTAGGCGATGCTAATAGTATTCAAATTGATGATCAGGTTGGCGATGCGACACCTTTCGTAATTACTAATACTGGACAAGTTGGAATGGGAACAAGTACTTTCGATCCACTTAATGCTGAAAAATTAAGAGTCGAAGCTGTTTCGGGTTCGAAAAATATTCTAGGTGCCTATGGCGATGCTAATAGTTATTTGCAATTAAAAGTTAAAAACAGAAATTCTGGACTTCTGGCTTCGACGGATATTGTAGCTGAGGCTGACAATGGAACCGAAACTAGCAATTTCATCGATATGGGAATTGCTTCCTCTAATTATAGTGATCTGACATGGCCAAATATTTCACCAAACGACACTTTTATTTTGAGTCAATCTGAAGATTTCATAATCGATAATAGTGCCCCTGGAAAATCAATTCAATTTTATACTGACGGAACAGATTTGGCTGATGAAAAAATGAGAATTGAGGCTGGGGGTAATATCGGAATTGGAACCACAGCTCCAGGTTCAAAACTTGATGTCAAAGGAGCTTTTAGACTTTCAGGGGCAACCTCAGGTTTTGTTGGTTTAGCACCGTCAGCTGAGGCGGGATCAACGACTTATATTTTACCATCAGCCGATGGAGCTGCTGGTCAGGCCTTAGTTACTGATGGTTCTGGTGGTCTGTCATGGGAAACATCAGCGACTATCTGGCAAAGAACTGATACAACAGTTTCTCCACTTACTGCTGGGGATACCATTAGTACTTCAGGCAATATCTTAACCACTGGCTCTGGTGCGATAACTTCAGCTGGTTTATTGACTGGCAGTGCTGGTTTATCAGTTACTAGTGGAACGGTTAATTTAAATGCTAGTAGTAATAATCCAACCAATATTAATACCGGCAATTCGACTGGGGCGGTTTCAATCGGTAATTCTTTAGCGG
>JBAYNP010000053.1:0-6217 GCA_041678785.1 Patescibacteria group bacterium
AGCCCGCACGCGCTCCGGCACAGCTGCGCGACCGCCGCCGCGATCGGGGGAAGCTCGCCGTATGCCATACAGGACCAGCTGGGGCACGCTTCGCAGCGGACCACGGCGATTTATACGCGGGTGGCCGGGAGATTTTTGGAGGCACCGTCGCTGGTTATTGCGCGGGCTATGGGGATATGAAAATAGGGTTAATCTGCGAAGAATCCCAGGCGGTTACAATCGCATTTAGGGCTAAAGGCCATGAAGCGTACTCCGTTGATATAGTCAAATGCTCAGGCGGCCACCCGGAATGGCACATACAAAAAGACGCAAGGGAAGTTTTAGAAGACTATTGGGACATGATCATAGCCTTTCCGCCATGCACCAGGCTTTGTGTAAGTGGTGCCAGATGGTTTAAAAAATACATAGCAGAACAGAAAGCCGCGGCCGACTTTTTTATGTTGTTTGCAAACCATAAATGCCCGAAGATAGGCATTGAAAATCCAATAGGAATAATGAGCCGTTTATACCGAAAACCGGACCAGATTATTCAGCCGTATCAATTTGGACACAAAGAGCAGAAAGCAACATGTCTTTGGCTTAAAGGATTGCCGAAACTCATTCCGACAAAAAATGTCCGCGCTGAAATGATGGCGCTACCAGAGAGAGAGAGAGAGAGAGTACACTATCTGCCACCAAGTTTAAATCGTGGAGCTTTGCGCAGTAAAACTTACCAAGGAATAGCTGCCGCGATGGCAGACCAATGGGGTTAAAATATGAAAACGCATGAAATGCAACTAACCTACAAATAGCAGCAGTGCAAAGTTATTTTGTTACAAGAAGATTACGAAAAAATTAAGTTCACAAGATGGCATATTTGCAATTGCTCCAGGCACAGCACTTCCCCCAAGTTATACGTGCGGCACCATACGACACGCAACGGAAAACACGTTTACACATATCTGCACCGAGTAATTGCCAATGCACTGCCTGGAGTTGTTGTTGACCATGTGAACAGCAACAGCTTGGACTGCCGCCGAGAAAACCTACACTGTACCAGTGTCCAGGAAAATGCGCGAAGACAAAACCACGCTTTGCAAAGAAAGCGCGGATTTTAACCAATACAACAGGAAGAACCATGGCGAATCAGTATCCATACGACGAGAAGAACGAACGGGAAAAGGTGCTGGCTGGGCTTTTGTGCTGGAATAAGGCCAAGGCCGCCAACTACTGCAACTGCACCATTGGGGAATTACTCCAGGCGTGCCGAGATAAGGAGATTGTGCCGGACGTGATTACCCACTGGCATTGCCGACAGGTTTTCTGGTTCACGCAGTTGACGTTGGACGGCTGGCTGGCGGACATAGAAAGAGCGCGGGATTGAGACTGCTAATTATTACGCCCCGAGGCGGCGCATGGCCGCGCCAGGTCCGGAGAGATCGCCGGCGCCGGCAGACAGCGTTACGTCGGAGAGTATTTTTGAGTTGCAGTTTGGATAGAGTGCTAATTATAACTGAAAAAGGAGCATTATGATAAATAATGTACTGGGTAAAATGTCAGAAGGGCACTTGGAAGGGGTAGTGGGAAGGACTTCGCGGCTTTTCACCGATCTTTTAAACATAAGAGACCGGCTGGAAAAAAAGCGCCGCCAGGTATTTGGATCCTGGCCGGAGAAACCGTCAAATGAAGCGATTAGGCCGGTAAATCCAAGCGGGATGCTGGACCAGTAAATAAAAAAGCCCCGGAGAACATTCTCCGGGGCTTTTGCTTTGGGCCTTAGTGGTGGGTTTTGGTTTTCTGATACTTAGCTGCCTCCTTTTCCGTGAGGAACGCTGTCAGATCGAGCGCGAGATCTGATTGCAGGGCCTTGACTATGCGCGGGGACCAGTTGGCCTTACCATGGACCGCCTTGGCGAGCAGCCAGGCAGTGAACCGGTGCCGGCGAGCTATGTCCTCAAAGTTTTTGCGCCGCTCAGCCATGCGCGCTTTCACAATCCATTCGCGCCGCTGGTGCAGGCTCATGCCATCCAGGATTTTGCAAACAACTGCTACGTCATAATTTTTTATCATCACCAAGCTCCTTTATTTTTGTTTTACGGGCCTCCAGCTGCTTATCCAGCGCTTCTAAGCAGGCTGGGCATATGCCATGGTTCTTTTTTGGGTCCATGGCGGGGCCTGGCGCGGCTTCTGCGACGCTTTCAAACAGGTTGCCACACCAAGCGCAGGTATATGTCATTTGCATATCCCCCAGAAGCCAAGAAGAACCGCCGCCCAGAAGCATAAACCGGACAAGGCGGCTTTTATGTATTCGCTCGCGGTCATTTGGCCTTCTTTGTTTTTCTGGCCGCAAAGCGCCGCAGGAAACAATTTTCAAGTTTCCCGGTTGTGCGGTTTAAGCAGTTGTGCATGCCGCTTATGTCGTGCATGAAGTTGAATTTATCAGCTTGCAGTAATTCAGCAAGCCGCAATTTAACCCCGTTGCAGTGAACCGCCTCCACGTCCATTATTATATCCAGTTTCGAGAAAGACCCGCGCGCAAACGTGGCAATTGCCCTGTCTGCGATTTTGTGTATTATCTCGCTATCAGCTTTTGTTGAGTTGAATTTTACCATAACACCTCCACGCTTTAAGGTTCTGGCCTTCGTCAGCGGGCGCATTACGCCCGGACCGGCTCGCGCTTAATTTCGCCCCCCTTTGCTTTTGCGATTGCGGCACGGACTTGTTTTAGCGTCGCTGTCCATTCCACATATTCCAGCGGGGTAGTGGAGCGGGTTTTGTTTTCGTATATGGTTTCTAGTGCCGCCAGCAGGTCGGGGGCCGCGGCTATCAGCGCGGCGTTGGCGGCGTTTTCCCCATCATCCCCAGGTAGCTGCCCTTGCGGCGTGTGCATGACTATCACGGCCTCCTCGCCGCTGCCGTAGTTAATTATTTTCCCCGGTGCTATAACTGAGTACTCCGACGTATCGGTGTTCACTACCTGCCACGGCCCCTGCGTATGTTTTGTTTCGTTTTTCATAATTCCTCCTTTCAATTTATGACCTTCGTCAGCCACCGCATTACGGTGGGACCGCCCGCAGGCGGTTTCGGCCTATTCGGTGAAGTTCGCCTCCCATTTCCCGCCGTCGATGCTCCGTATAATTTCAGCCCACGGAGTTTCGAGCGGGAACAATTCCCATGTTACGCCCGCGCGCCCGCCACTTATGTAGCCCCGCTCACCGTTGGGTTGCCTGAATGTGACTACCACATGCCCCGGACCTTTATTATCCACCGGGGACAGTTTAACAATACGTCCCTCTATTCCGCACGCGCGCAGTCTCTGCATTGAGACTACGGCGTACCCCTTACAGTCCGCTGTACCCCGCGCCATCACGGTTTCAGCGTTATCCGCGCGGGTCTGTTCGGCGTACCCTATATATCCCCGTTCCCACTCTGCTATCCCCGCCGGAGAACATATCTTATTTCCACCACAGCCCGTCAATATTACCACCACTGCGAACATTAACTTTTTCATGCTTTCCCTCCTGTTCAAGTTTCGGCCATCATCAGCCGCCGCATTACGGCGGGACGGGCTCGCGCCCGTTTCGGCCTATATCAACCCTTTCTCCTTGAATGACATGAAGCCTGTTTTACTGACGATGACATGGTCCAACACTTCGATTCCTAACAGCTTGCCAGCTTGCGTCAGGCGTTTAGTCAGTTGCGTATCCTCATCGGAAGGCTCCAAACAGCCCGACGGGTGATTGTGGGTAATTATGATACTTGCCGCCAGATTGCGGATGGCAACCTCGAACACCTCGCGCGGGTGTACAAGGTTAGCATTAAGGCAACCTATGGAGACCGTCTCGCGCTTAATTTCGGCGTTGCGGGTGTCAAGGTAGAATACAATGAAATACTCCTTTTTTGCGCTCCGTATGTCCTGCAAGCTATCCCAAATGTCTTTGGGCTTAATGAACATGCGCGGACCTTTGGAAGCCATGCGCTTACCTAATAATTCAGCGGCCTTAAGGCGGCTGGAGTACATAGCTCCGCGCTCGGCTGTCAGACAGCCAGCCAGTAGCTTGCCAGCGGCCTTAAGGGCCGCCGGTCCGGGGTGTTTAGACAGGACGCAGGCTAATAGTTCAGCGTCCGTGAGTGTGTCGGGTGTGGTTTGAAGTTTGGCGAGTATTTCAGTTTGTGTGCGCATTTGCTTTACTCCTTTGTGGATTTACTTACCTATTGAGTATACATCATTTCTTTCAGTTCGTCAATCCCCCCATTCTACGACGGTAGAATAAAAATAGTTTGGTGTTCATGTGTAAAATATGTCAGGTTTGGCCCATGTGGTTTATGTGACATTTCCTCGACGTTGCGCACGTCGAGAGAAAGGACGGGAAGGCCGCGCAAGAGATTTTGTAACAGTTCCGAGACCGTAGAAGGGTAGCCAAAACGCGAAGCGCGCCGCGCGCGCTGGGTCATGGCCGAGCAGGCAGAGAGAGAGAGCGAGAGAGGCGGCAAGAGATTTTTTTAATCGCATACCGAAGCGGGCGAAGTAAAAGCCAAAACGCAAAGAAGGGGCGGGGCGTGCAGTATCGCGCGGATATGAGGCCAGCCGGGGAAACTTGGGCGGCTTGCGGGCAGGCGCGACGGGTGAGGTATGGTGGATGGCGGGCGGCGCTCCAGGCCTGCGGCGCGGGGCGCATGGTGGCAGGCTGGGCGCGCGGAGGCGCGGCGCGAGGTGTGCCGGGCTGGGGCAGGGTGGATCGCGGGCGGGTTGTGTACGCATAAGGGATATTATGCGAACCTGTTTATGGGGGTGTGGTGGGGCAGGGTGAGGGGCCAGAACGGAAGGGAAAGGGAGGGGGGAGGGGGCGAAAAAGGCGCGCGGGGACCCCAGCGCGCCCCGCCCGTTTTGTATTAATACCATAGCGGACCCGGGAGCGAGTAAAATTTTTTTATAAATTTAACACTTGGTTACACGCAGATCTCCGCGGGTTCCAGCAGCGTGGGGGCGGTGGAAGGTGTCGGCGGAGTAGGCGGCGGAGTTAGGTGGGCTTGGACTGTAGATCTACCGTAGTGACTTAGAAACTCTTGCCGGGGTTTGGGCATCGCCGTGGGGCTTATGCGCGCGGGGCGCGTGGGGCATGGCGGCCAGGTGAGAGCCGGAGCGCTGCGGGGTGTGGCGGGGAGTGGTTGGAGGCGCGGGCGGGGCGCGCTGGGGTGGGTGGTGTGGGGTCATGGCTGGCCTGGATGGCGGGCGGGTGTAGGGGACATGGGTGGGATGGGACTCTGCGCTCAGGGGCTGGGACGCTGGGCGGCGGGGTGGCACTACGGGGTATGGACGGGTCGGATGGCGGGTAGGTTGCGCAGGGGTTTGTCCGCGGTGGCGGATAACTTTATCCGCGCCGCGGATAAAAAAACGGCAAAGCGGACAAAGGCCATAAATTTACACTTGAAAGGTATGACGCTCCCCCATTGCTTAATTATCCTATCCCCCTCTTGTTGAAGACTGAACCCAAAGCTATAACCTACACCTTGTACTACCAGCCGAGCAGAGGGGGAGGACCTTCTTCAAGGCGCGTTTATAAAGATAATATAATGGTGAATTTTTTGTCCGCGCCGGCCGAAAAAAGAATCCGTGTTGTAAAAGTTTTTCATCCGTTATGTGCTGGATTTATTTTTTTCTCGACGAGGAAATTAAGTGTTGACAACCCGCAACGCTTGTGCTATACTTTTTACATGGTAACTTCATGCGCGAGGTTTTCGGCATCATCCGATAAAGCAATTGCAGTACCGGCCCCTGAGCGCATTCAGGGGCCGGCTTTTTTTTGCCGGGCGATCACTTGGCTGTTTTACAAGGTGCAGGGCAGGGCTCCTGAAAAAAACTCTTGCCAAAATTTTTCTCTTGCGCTCACGCGCAGGGAAGTGGAAATTTTATCTTTTATAGCGAATAGTTCCATAGCCCTTGGGAAACAGTTTTGCTCGCCAGGGGAATGGCACCTGGCGCAGAAAATTAAAGCGCTTGAAAAAAATATTTTAGAAGCGGAACAAAAAGACTTGACATAAAAATTTAACAAGTTGTAGAATTTTTTTACGCGGAGAAGGAAGACGGAACCGGAGTGAACCGGAAACAAGATCACGAAAAAACTCCCCGCCGGAAAGCCGCAACCCGGCCCGCGTAAATTTAGGGGGCGATAATGAGGGAAAGAAGACTGCTGGAGATAGTGTGCGATCTGGAAGTTTTGCAGGGTGAAATAACGCG
>JBAYNP010000054.1:0-5903 GCA_041678785.1 Patescibacteria group bacterium
ACGGCTAATTTTAAGATTGGTGATCGCGAATGGCTCAACGACAAAAAGATGACGATGCTGGGTCGTTTTGGTTTGCAAAAAATATTACGTCAAATGGTTTCAGCTGGTTGTCAGTATGTGGTGATTGAAGTTTCGTCGGAAGGCATAAAACAATTCAGGCACCTCGGAATTAATTATGATTACGTTGTCTTTACTAATTTGACCCCAGAACATCTCGAATCTCATGGTGGTTTTGAAAATTATCGTCGAGCCAAAGCAGAACTTTTTGCACGAATTAGCGCTTTGCCAAAAAAGAAATTTGCCGGACGGGTGATTGATAAACAAATTCTGGTTAATCTTGACGATCCTGAGGCACATTATTTTTCGAAATATCAGGCCGATAAAAAATGGGGCTATGGAATTGTTGGTGAAATGAAAAATAAACAAGTCGAAGTTAACGACAAATTATTGGCCGAATATGTTGTGAGTGAATCGATTAAAACCGTTTTTAAAGTTAAAGATCAAACAATTGGTGTTAAAATACTGGGCAAATTTAACGTCTATAATGCTTTGCCAGCGATTATTATTGGACTCGAAGAGGGCATTGAATTAAGTAAAATCAGAGAAAGTTTGGAAAGTTTTAAAGGAATGCCAGGGAGAATGGAGTTTATTTATGGTGGACAGGATTTCAAAGTTTTGGTTGATTATGCTCCTGAGCCGATTGCCTTACAAAAAATGTATCAGGCACTCGAAAACATTGATTGTCAGCGGATTATTCATGTGCTTGGTTCGTGCGGTGGGGGACGAGATAAGGCTCGCCGTCCGATCTTGGGAGAAATCGCCGCTCAGAGGGCTAAAATCATCATTGTAACCAACGAAGATCCTTATGATGATAATCCACAAGAGATTATTGATCAGGTCGCTCAAGGGGCACTTAATGTAGGTAAAATCCTTGGTCAGGAGGTTTTTAAAGTTCTTGATCGTCGTCAGGCACTGGAAATGGCTTTGGCAATTGCTCAGACAAACGACCTAGTAATTATTACTGGCAAAGGGAGCGAGCAATTTATTATGGGTGCTAATGGTCAGAAGACGCCATGGGATGACCGAAGGGTGGTTCGCGAGATTTTGAAAGCAAAAAAATAAATATAATTCAAGGGTTTTTGTGGATAAGGTGTGGATTCATCTAATGCTAAGTTTTAAATTGGCTTAAAATATGGCTTGTGGGGCTGTGTAAAAATCAGAAAATTGTGTCTAAACTCTTGACAAAAAAAGCGTAATCAGGTATTCTATAGGAGACGTTTTCGCTAGAAACATAAGATTCTTATATAGTGTTACCTTTTCATAAAACTTAACCGTCGTATTTTTATATAACCTGTTTTTGAAATAACAGGATTTTTCATTTTTTTAATTTCTTCTCTTATGATGAAGCGAGAAAGAAAGTTTTTTTCGAAGATAAAAGACGCGATGCCTTTGCCGGACTTGATTGAATTTCAAAAGAGTTCATATCAATGGCTTTTTGATCAGGGTTTACACGAGCTTTTCAATGAAATCTCACCAATTAAGGATTTTATTGGTCGAGATCTCGAGCTCAGTTTTGGGGATTATACACTCGACAAACCAAAATTTGACGAGATTATTGCTAAAGAAAGAAATGTAACTCACGAAGCTAGTCTTCGTGTCAAAATTAAGTTACTAAATAAAAAAACTAAAGAAATCCAAGAGCAAGAAGTTTTTCTTGGAGATTTTCCTTTAATGACTCCTCGAGGGACATTTATTATTAATGGTGTTGAAAGAGTCGTGGTTTCTCAGTTGATTCGTTCACCTGGGATTTTTTTTACAACCGTCAAACAAATTAACGACATCAATTTTTACGGAGCCAAAGTCATCCCAAATCGCGGTGCTTGGTTAGAATTAGAAACCGGTAAAAACGGTGTTATTTGGGTTAGAATTGATCGCAAACGTAAAGTCGCCGTTACTTCGTTACTGCGAGCTTTTGGATATGGTTCCAATGAACAAATTTTAAATTTATTTAAGGAATTAGATGATGATAGCCTTGAATATATTAATAATACAATTAAAAAAGATTTAGCGAGTAGTGAAGATGAGGGTATGCTCGAAGTTTACAAGAAAATTCGTCCAGGCGATCTAGCGACTGTTGATAATGCCAAATCATTGATTCACGCCATGTTTTTCAATTTTGATCGTTATGATTTTGGTCGAGCAGGTAGATACAAAATTGAAAAAAGATTAGGTCTCAAATTCAACGATGATAAAGAAGGACGAGTTTTAAAAATTGAAGATATTGTTGCTTCGATTAAAGAAATTATTCGTTTAAATTTAAGTCAAGAAACTTCAGATGATATTGATCATCTTTCTAATCGTCGTGTGCGTGGTGCTGGAGAGCTTTTGCAAAATAGATTAAGAATCGGAATGGCTCGCGTTGAACGTATTGTCAAAGATAGAATGAGTACTTCAAATGTTAAGATCTTGACTCCGGGTCAATTAATCAATGCTCGTCCTGTCGATGGTGTCATTAAGGAATTCTTTATGACATCCCAATTATCACAGTTTATGGATCAGACAAATCCATTAGCAGAGCTTGATCACAAGCGTCGACTTTCAGTTTTAGGACCGGGTGGTTTGAATCGTGAAAGAGCTGGTTTTGAAGTTCGTGATGTCCATTCGACTTATTATGGACGTATTTGTCCGATCGCGACTCCAGAGGGACCAAACATTGGTTTAGTCGGTCATTTATCGACTTATGCTCAAGTTGATGAGTTTGGTTTCTTGAAAACACCATACCGAAAAGTTATTACTCAAGTCGATAATAAAATTAGCGAAACTGAAGGTAAACTAGCTGGTAAAGATATTAAGGCTGGTAATTCGGTTTTAGTAAAAGCTGGCGAAAAAATTACCAAAGAAGCTGCTCAAAAAATTACCAAACTCGATTTAAACAAAATTGCTATTAAGCCATGGGTGAGCAAAGAAATTGTTTATTTGGATGCCGCCGAAGAAGAAAAGAGTGTGACGACACCAGCGACGACTGTTTTTGACGACGATGGTTATATTATCAAAGATAAGGTTGAAGCGAGAATTAATGGCGAGCCGGGCGTTATTGAGGCTGATAAAGTTGATTACATGGATGTTTCGACCAAACAAATTTTGAGTGTTACGACTTCATTAATTCCATTTTTGGAACACGATGATGCTGTTCGTGCTCTCATGGGAACAAACATGCAACGACAGGCTGTGCCTTGTATCCGACCCCAAGCGCCTTTGGTTGGCACAGGAATTGAAGAAAAAGCTGCTTGTGATTCAGGTCATGTTATTTTGGCAGTCGAAGAGGGCAGAGTTTCTGCTGTTTCTTCAAACAAAATTGAAATTGCTCAAAAAGATGGCAAAGTCAAAAAATATCGTCTCAACAAATTTATCCGTTCCAATGCTTCATCTTGTTTAAATCAAAAACCAATCGTCAATGTCGATGATATGGTCAAAAAAAATCAGCCAATTGCTGATGGACCTTCGACTGACAATGGTGAATTAGCTATTGGACAAAATATTTTAGTGGCCTTCATGCCTTGGAGAGGTTGGAACTTTGAAGATGCGATTATTGTTTCCAATCGAATTATCAAAGAAGATCGTTTGACTTCGGTTTATATTGAAACCTATCCAGTCGATATTCGTGAAACTAAACTTGGGCCAGAAGTCATCACCCGTGATATCCCAAATATTTCTGAAGAAAGACTTAAGGATCTCGACGAAGATGGTATTATTCGCGTTGGTGCTCAAGTTTCTTCGGGTAATATTTTAGTTGGTAAAATTACTCCAAAAGGTGAGACCGAACTTTCGGCTGAAGAAAAATTATTACGGGCTATTTTTGGAGAAAAGGCCAAGGATGTTCGTGATAGTTCACTTTATCTCAAACATGGTGATCGTGGCAAAGTTATTGATGTCAAAATATTTTCTCGTGAACAAGGTGATAAATTAGCTACGGGTGTGATCAAGACCGTTCAAATTACCATTGCTTCACTGCGAAAAGTCCAAGTCGGTGACAAGATGTCTGGTCGTCATGGTAATAAAGGTATTATTTCAAAAGTTGTTCCAGTCGAAGATATGCCATATTTAGAAGACGGCACCCCAGTCGACATTATTCTTAGTCCATTGGGTGTTCCATCACGTATGAATATCGGACAGATTCTCGAAGTTCATATGGGGATGGCTGCCAAGAAAAATGGTTATAATGTTGCCACTCCAGTTTTTAACGGGATTCCAGAAGCAACTATTAAAGAAGAATTGAAAAAAGCTGGGATTGACGAAGATGGTAAATCCGTTTTACATGATGGAATTACAGGTGATAAATTTGAAAATAAAGTGACCGTGGGTTATATGTATATGTTGAAGTTAAACCACATGGTCGAAGATAAAATGCACCAGCGATCAATCGGTCCATACTCATTAATTACCCAACAGCCTCTCGGTGGTAAAGCTCAACACGGTGGTCAGAGATTTGGAGAAATGGAAGTTTGGGCACTCGAAGGTTATGGAGCGGCTTATGCACTTCAAGAAATGTTAACTATCAAATCTGATGATGTCCCAGGTAGAGCCAAGGCTTATGAGTCGATAGTCAAAGGCGAACCAATCGAAAAAATCGGACTTCCAGAGTCTTTCAATATTTTAGTTCGTGAATTAAACGGACTAGGTCTTAAGGTTGATCTTTTCAGTAATGGCAAAGAAGTCAAGCGAATTTCTGCCGGAGAAGACGAAACCAGACATCATAACTCATAATTTAATAAATCAATTATGGTTACTCCATCATCAATAAAATCTCTTACGCTCGAAGTGGCTCCAAAAACAGCCATTCCTGATTTCGATGCTATTCGAGTCATTCTAGCTTCGCCAGAAGATATCTTATCTTGGTCATTTGGTGAAATTACTCGTCCAGAGACGATTAATTATCGCACCCAACGTCCAGAAAGAGATGGCCTTTTCTGTCAGAAAATTTTTGGACCAGTCAAAGATTGGCAATGTGCTTGTGGTAAATACAAGAAAATTCGTTACAAGGGAATTGTTTGCGACAAGTGTGGTGTTGAAGTTACTCGCAGTATTGTCCGTCGTGAACGTATGGGTCACATTAGTTTATGTGCTCCTGTGGCTCACATTTGGTTTTTGAGAAATATTCCTTCAAAAATTGGATTGATTTTAAACTTAACTAGTAGTGCGGTTGAGAAAATTGTTTATTTTGCTAGCTTTATAATTACTGAAGTTAACGAAGAGCTAAAAGAAGAAATGAAGCAGAGAATTGATACCGAACTCAAAAGTAAGGAAAAAATTCTTAAAAATGAATTTGAAAATACTAAAAATCAATTATTACAAAATCCAAACGCTGGTGAGAAAAAAATCGAAGAACTTGAAAAAGATTTTGTTGCCAAAAAAAATAATCTCAAATCAAGTCATCGCAATACCATTTCTGATTTGAAACGAATCGAAAAATTAACAGTTTTGAGTGAAGTTGAATATCAAAGATTATCGCTTAAATATGGGCATATTTTTGAAGTTGGAATTGGTGCCGAGGCGATCAAAGATCTTTTATCACAAATCGATGTTGATAAATTAGTCAAAGAACTCAGAAAAGATTTAGCGAGTGTGACTGATTTTGATGATAAAAAATTAGTTAAGAGATTAAAATTAGCCGAAGCTTTGTCAAAAAATAAAATCAAACCAGAATGGATGATTATGACCGTTGTGCCAGTAATTCCTCCAGATTTGCGTCCAATGGTTCAGCTTGATGGGGGACGTTTTGCTTCATCAGACTTAAATGATCTATATCGTCGTGTGATCAACAGAAATAATCGCTTGAAAAGATTATTAGAATTACACGCCCCAGAAGTTATTCAACGCAACGAAAAAAGAATGCTCCAGGAAGC
>JBAYNP010000055.1:0-5759 GCA_041678785.1 Patescibacteria group bacterium
CATAAAATAGTATTTTTTTGAACAAAATCATCGTGGCGTTTTTTTATTTCGCTGGCAGATAATCGACCCAGAAGCTCGATATTGTTGTCCGAGGTTTCTTGAAGCTTTTTATCGAACGGTAAAATTTTGGGATCGATTTGCAAAGCCATTTCATTGTAGCCTTCAAGTTTTAGCCCGTCAAAATTTCTGACACGCGACAAGGCCACATAACCCATCCCAGGAGTAAAAGATTTCGACAAATCAATCTCGGCCAAATCCAAACTCATTCCCTGACTCTTGTGAACTGTGATCGCCCAGGCCAATCGCAATGGCAATTGTCGCAGTTCAGCTAGAATATCTTCACCATCATCGATAATCCAAATATCTGGCTTAACCAAAATTATTTCGCCAGTTTTGATTTGAACTTCAGGAAATCGAGTTTCTTCGTCAAAACCAATCACTTCGCCCAAAGTCCCGTTAACAATACCTAGTTCAAAATTATTTTTGACAAACATTACTTTGGCACCAATTTTTAGACTCAAAGTTTCTGGAGCCAGACAACCCTTTTTTAAAATATCCACCAAACCTTCTCTCCCGCGACACGTCATCCCATAGCTTTTAGATTCGTCATTGATTTTACTCAATTCAATTAAATTGATGGCGTCAACGTCAAGATTGTGGGTGTAAAGTTTTGTCGGTTCAATAAAATGTTTATTTTTCTGATTTATTTTTTCTTCAAGCAACTCGCGACTCGCCTGACTAACTTCGCCAGACCTAATTTCATTCAAAATATTTAAAAACTTGGTATCGTCTTGACGAAATTGTTCAGTCAAATAACAAGCGCGCAATTTCATTTCTTTCCAAGCCTCGGATTCGATGACAAATTTAACCTTTTCACTTCCGCGTCCGACTGGTGGCAATTGAAAAAAATCACCCGACAAAACGACTTGCATTCCGCCAAATGGTCGGTCATCGTGACGAAAAATTTTACACAACTCGTTTACCAAATCTAATTGATGCGCATGAAGCATCGAAACTTCGTCAATAATCAAAACGGCCGTATCTAAATAATGTTGTCGCAGATATGGTTTTTTGAGCAGCTTTTTTAATTCGGGTTCACTAATTTTATCCTTGATTCCAACTCCCGACCACGAATGAATCGTGGTTCCATTGAGATGCGTCGCTGCAATGCCCGTTGAAGCCGTAATCGCGACTGGAATGTGATTACTTTTGAGATATTGAATGTATTCGTTTAAAACATAAGTTTTACCAGCTCCCGCTCGACCCGTTAGAAAAACATTCTGTCCCATTTTTAAAATGTCTAGCGCCTGTTGTTGTTTCATGAAATCAATTTTAGTTTGTCTTGTCGGCTCAGCTTTTTAATTCGAGTCTCTTCTTTACACGCCAGTGAACGCGTTTTGAAACCACGAGAATAAACTAATTCGACTGGTCGCCTAGCTCGAGTATATTTAGCGCCCAAATCTGACGAATTATGCTCTCTAAGCCGGCGTTTAATGTCGGTCGTAATGCCCGTATACAGCGTCTCGTCGACACATTTGAGAAGATAGAGATAATACATAAGCTATTTTGAATAACAAAATTATACCACACTCCGAGCGTGATGAAAAACGATCAAACTTAGTCAAAAATAAACAGCTTTTTAATGTCAGTTTTTAAGACCTTGCTGACATCGTAAGCTAATTGAAGCGATGGGTTATATTTACCTTGTTCTAGAAAAACAATTGTCTCACGACGTACGCCGACTCGATTGGCCAGTTCATCTTGAGTTAATTGCAAAAGTTGTCGATATTTTTTTATTCTGGTTTGCATTTTAATTTACAATTTTTTTCTTTTCAAAACTAAAATCGAAATCATTTTAGCAATCAGTCCGCCAAATAAAATTACCACCAAAGACCAATCGACTTTAAATTCTGGATCAAAGCCACTTTGCATGGCTTGATACAAAATTATTAAACCAATCAAAAGTACCATTGTCCAGGCGGCATTGCGCTCGGCTAAAAATTCTATTTTTTCTTCGCGCTCGTCATCAGAAATCCCAAGCATAATGCGGACAATATCCAAAATTAATAATCCTGCCCAAGCAATGGTTATCCACAATTTTATTTCTTCTATTAAACCGGGGATATATTGTAAAATTACAAACGGTAAAATTACAATCAATAAATAAACCCAACCCTGCCAAGTGATCGGATAAATTCCCCAACCTCCAAAGCGTCGACGTCTAAACCATTTTGATTTTGCTAACATAATCTTAAATTAATTATAAATTTATATTTTATTTATTACACGGCACATTCGGTGCATCAAAACTTGGCTGTCCATGTTTGATCCAGATTCCTTTTTGACAGAGCCAATCATCTTCACCAGATAAAAATCGCTAAGTAAACATTCCAACGATCAGAAAAATAATTACCATAAAAAATATATATGTCGATTTTTTATTAGTCAAACTAAATTTATTATAAAAGTGAAAAATAAAACTATACAATAACATCAAGATACAAATTGTCAAAGCTAAGGTTCTACTAATTGCGAGATAACTCGGATTAATATCTTGAAAAGCATTAAAACCAAACATACCAATTACTCCAAGCCAAGAAAAAATTTGGATTGCTAGTAAGGCTGATTTGCCAGCAACAGCACGATCTCTTTCGTCAGCAACAACCTCAGTCACTCGATTACGCAAATAAAATAAGGCTAAAACACCAACAAGAAACATACCAATGGGGATTAAGAATGTTTTAAAGATTATTGCTTGGCTAAAAAAGATTGCCAGAATAATCACCACTAGCATTTTAATTTTTTGATAACGTTTTAGAGTCATAATTTTTATTAGTTAATTATTTCTAACACTATCTATGTTACATATTTCTAACTAAGAAGTCAAGGGGTGTAAAATAATTTTTAAAAAAATAAAAAAGTATCAAAAAAATGTTGACATAAAAAATAGAAAGCTTATAATATTAGTATCGGCATAAAAAAAGGTCGGACCGATATTTTAAAAAAAATATAAAAAACAAAAATTATATGGTAGTCGCAAAAAAGAAAAAAGTTGCTGCAAAAAAACCAGTTGCAAAGAAAAAAGTTGTTAAGAAAGTTGCAAAAAAGGTTGTAAAAAAAGCAGTCAAAAAAGTTGCAAAGAAAAAGGTTGTCAAGAAAGTTGCAAAAAAAACTGTAAAGAAAACAACAAAGAAAAAATAGTCTCATTATAAAAAAGAACTCACTCGTTGGGTTCTTTTTTATTACACTTTTAAAATCATTGATTATTTAACAAAAAATGGCTTGCCAAAGACAATCCATTTTTTAAAACTATCAAGTAGATTTTATTTGTGTGCTTTTTTAGCGGCTTTTTCTTCAAGCATAGTACGCTTGATGGCTAGACGCTTAGCGGTTTTATGAGAAGTGGTTCTTTTCATTTTTCCGGTTCCGGTTCTTCTTTTTGCCATAATATTTATTGTAAGATTAATAACTAAAATTCTTTATATAGACTATCACAATCAATGGTTTATTTCAAGTCAATTAAAGCCAAATTAAAGTCGCCCCAAATCCAGTTCATTATTGAACTTAATCTCTGAAACAAAGTCTGGCATGTGGCTAATCAAAATCAAGGCTCCTTCATAATTATCAATCGCCTCGGCAATAACAGGAAGATGGCGGAAATTAATGTGATTAGTTGGCTCGTCTAAAACCAAAAGCCCTGGTTTCATCAAAACTAAGCGCGCAAATGACAACAAACCCTTTTGACCTTCGGATAAATGAGCAACTTTGTGCCCCATTAGATCGCCAGTAATCAAAAATCCTGCTGCCACTGCTCGCATTTCTTGAATATCGGTTTTATCCACCAAAACACTTTGCAAAGAATCAAATACTGTCTGTTCGTAATCTAAGGTTGTAAAATCCTGACTATAATAACCAACCTTTGTATCTTCTAAAATAGTTGCACCTTCACTATCGCCGTTGACCAAAGATCGAAGCAAAGTGGTCTTGCCAATTCCATTTGGTCCCGAAATCAAAAGGCGATCTTTTTGTCGCAAAACTATATTAACTTCTTTGGTAATCGGTTCGTGATTTTTTATAATTTTAACTGAATTGATGGTCACAATATTGCCAACAATCCCCTGTGCTGGAATTTCAAAATCACGAATAGTTTTATCTTCACGTCGCACGTCGACTTTGTTTTCTTCAAGCTCTTCAATTTCTTCTTTGAGTTTACTCGCCAATTTACGCATCTTACCACCCTTGTGTGCAAAGAAATTTACTTTTTCTTTATTATCAATAATTTCTTTTTTAAGTTGCGCATTTTTTTTAATTTCTCTTTCAATTCTTTTTTGAATTTCTTCAACTACCGAATAATAATCCCCGACATAAATTTCAGTTTTTTTGGTAAAAATGTCTAAATAGATAACGCCTTCAGTAAAACAATTCAAAAAATCAGCATCATGAGAAATAACAATCACCGTCTTATCATACATCACCAAAAAGTCGATCAAGTGATCAATTCCAGCTTTGTCTAAATTATTTGTTGGTTCGTCCAAAAGTAAAATATCTGGATTTTGAATTAAGGCATAGGCTAACAAAACTCTCGCCTGTTGGCCACCCGACAAAACACCAACTTTTCTATCCAATGGCACCTCGAGGTTAACCGCATCCATCACTTTGCTAATCTGACTGCGGATATTGCCCGGGACTGGGTCAAAAGCTTTGCTAAAATATTCTTCAACGGTCAAATCAAAATCTTTTTTATCAATCACTTGCAGAGCTGTTCCAATTGTGGCTCCATTAGTAATCGAAACCATACCCTTGGTCGGCTTGAGCTCTTTGGTAATTAATTTAAAGATAGTGCTTTTACCAGCTCCATTTTGTCCCATCAGAGTCAATTTGGCGCCTTTACGAACACAAAAAGAAGCCTCACTAAGGAGTGGTTTTTTTGGTAAATATTCGAAAGTTACTTCATCAAAACTTAAAATTATTTCTTCGGCCATAATGCTTAACTATTTTTAAATTAAGAACGAGCCTTAACAGGTTCGCCATTACAAGAATAATCTCATACTTTTAGGTTTTTGTAAAGGCTATACGGGCAAAATCTGAAAGCGCGCAAGCGTTTGCGCGCTTTCAGATTTTAAGACATTTTTACAAAAATTACTTTACAGAATTCAACAAATGAAACTCTTTTTTGAATAACGTGGTAGAAATTTTAAAAATTCCATAAGTAATAAAAAACGCCGCAAAAACATCAATTGAATAATGCCAACGTCCCAATAAAACCACCATCCCAAAAAGAACTGAAGTATACAAAAATAAATTTCGTAACCAAAATTTTTCCCAAAAAATAAGCGCCATCAAAAACGGCAACCCGGTGTGCCCCGAGAAAAACAAGTCCCCCTCAAAAGTAAAATAGCTAATGATATTGTCTGGCGAAATCGGAATTATCAACTGAGCTGGACCAATGTGGGTCAAACTGACAAAAAATGCCCGCACAATAATAAAAACGCTCAAACTTTTTAAAACAAATGGCGCTCGCTTTGGTTGCTTGATTAATAAAAAAACGACAAATGTGAAAAAGGCTATGATGCCATAAATAAAAATACCACTCAAATCCACCACTGGGATATGATCCAAAATAATATCACTAACTGTCGCCCCCGCCTGAGCTGTCGCATAGGTGCCAGCAAAATAATTTATCACCAAGCTCAACAACAACAAAAGTAATCCCCAAACAATCGAGATTAAAACTTTGTTGTGCGACCAATCGGTTTCAA
>JBAYNP010000056.1:0-5736 GCA_041678785.1 Patescibacteria group bacterium
TTTGGGATTAGCTGGTAAAATTGCACAATCAAAGACTGTCGATCAAATCGACAGCGCTCCAGAAGAAAAAGCTAGAGGGATCACGATTTCAACCGCACACGTTGAATATGAATCAGACGCCCGTCACTATGCTCATATCGATTGTCCAGGTCACGCCGATTATGTCAAAAACATGATTACTGGTGCTGCTCAGATGGACGGTGGTATTTTAGTTGTTTCCGCAGCTGATGGTCCTATGCCTCAGACACGCGAACACATCTTATTAGCTAAGAATATTGGTGTTCCAGCTTTGGTTGTGTTCTTGAATAAATGTGATATGGTTGATGACCCAGAATTAATCGATTTAGTCGAAGAAGAAGTCAAAGATTTACTTAAGAAATATGGTTTTCCAGCTGAAGAAATTCCTTTTGTCCGTGGATCAGCTACTAAAGCCCTTGCTGTTACTAGTGCTGATGATCCAAATGCAAAACCAATTCTTGAGCTTATTGAAAAACTTGATACCTATATTCCTCAACCAGAAAGAGATCTCGATAAACCTTTCTTGATGCCTATTGAAGATATTTTTTCAATCGAAGGTCGTGGAACTGTGGTGACTGGTAGAATTGAAAGAGGTGTGGTCAATATTAACGACGATGTCGAAATTATTGGTCTCAAACCTACTGTCAAAACTGTAGTTACTGGAATTGAAATGTTTAAGAAACAGCTCAATCGTGGTGAAGCTGGTGATAATGCTGGTATTCTTATTCGTGGTACCAAGAAAGAAGATGTTCAAAGAGGTCAGATCTTGGCTAAACCAGGAAGTGTAACTCCTCATACTGAATTTGAAACCGAAGTTTATGTTCTTAGTAAAGAAGAAGGTGGACGACATAGTCCGTTCTTCAAAGGTTATAAACCTCAATTTTACATTCGTACTACCGATGTTACTGGTGACATCACTTTGCCAGAAGGTACCGAAATGGTTATGCCTGGTGATACCGTTAGTTTGAAGGTTAAACTTATTGCTCCTATCGCTCTCGAAGAAAAGCAAAGATTTGCTGTTCGTGAAGGTGGTCGCACAGTTGCTTCAGGTGTCGTGACTAAGATTCTCGTTTAGTTTATATATGGAAATGGGGCAGTGGCTCTTTGAGCCCTGCTCCCTTTCATTGAATTTAAGTATAGAATAAAATTTTTCTGAAAAATGGATAAAGATAAGATTAAAAAAGAAAACAAAGGTGTTGAGGGCAAGTCTCGTATTAGACTTAAGGTCAGAGCTTATGACCATAAGATTATTGATCAATCAATCAAGACGATTATTGAAACTGCTAGAAATACTGGAGCTGAAGTTGTGGGTCCAATCCCATTACCAACAGAAAAATCAGTTTATACGGTTTTGAGAGCGACTTTTATTGATAAAGATTCAAGAGAACAGTTTGAACGTCGAATCCACAAGAGATTAATTGACATCGTCGATGCAACTCCAAAAACAATTGAAGCGATGACCAATCTTAATTTGCCTGCAGGGGTTGACATTCAAATTAAAATGCAGTAAGCTTAGTACACCAATAAAATTAGATATTTCGGAACAGTAATCCTTTTAAAAAGGCAGTGCTGTTAAGAAATAAATAAATTACAAAAGGAAATCAAGACTTTCTTAAAAATAAATTTTAACAAGCAAACTCACGATGCTTCGCAGAGGTCGGCGTTAAAATTATCGTAATGAAAGTTTTAAGGTCGACTTTTGTGTTATATCAGACAGAAAATAATATATGAAATTTATCCTAGGCAAAAAAATAGAAATGACTCAGCTCTTCAGTGAAGATGGTAAAGTCACTCCAGTTACCGCTATTTCAGCTGGTCCTTGTGTGATTACTCAAATTCGTCAAGAAGCTAAGGATGGTTATACTGCTGTCCAAGCTGGTTTTGGTAGACGTAATAAAATCAACAAACCACTCAAAGGTCATTTAAAAGGTCTAGGTAATTTTGCCAAACTTAGAGAATTCCGAGTTGAACCAAGTGAAGTTAGTAATTTGTCTGAAGGACAAGAAATTAATGTTAGTACTTTTGAAAAAGGTGATATTGTCAAAGTCGTTGGCGTTTCCAAAGGTTGTGGTTTTCAAGGTGTCGTCAAACGTCATGGTTTCCGCGGACAAAAGAAAACTCATGGTACTAAAGATCAAGTTCGTATGCCTGGTTCGATTGGATCAACTGGTCCAGCTAGAGTTTTCAAAGGAACTCGTATGGGTGGACACATGGGAACCGACCAAGTGACTATCAAGGATAAAGAAATTATTGAAATTGATTTAGAAAAAAATATTTTATATATCAAAGGTGGAGTGCCTGGATCTAGAAATTCTCTCATTTTGATTAGTGGAGATGGAGAATTAAAAGTTATTGAAGGTAAGATTAAAAAAACTACCACAGAAAAAGTAAAAACAGAAACACCTATTGAAACACAAGTTGAAGAAAAAACTACTACTGAAGAAAAATAATTATGGCCAACCTAACAACAAAAACTTATAATCAACAAGGAAAAGAAATTGGTTCATTTGATTTGAATTCAGATATTTTTGGTGTTGATGTTAGAGTTGATATAATGCATTTAGCTGTTGTGGCTCAAATGGCTAATTCACGTCGCAATTTAGCCAAGACAAAAGGTATGGGCGAAGTTAGTGGTGGTGGTAAAAAACCATGGAAACAAAAAGGAACTGGTCGTGCTCGTCATGGTTCAAGTCGTTCACCTCTTTGGAGAGGTGGTGGAGTTACTTTTGGTCCTGATGGTAATCGTAATTTTTCTAAAGGAATTAATAAAAAGGTTCGTCGTCAAGCTATATTTATGGGTTTGGCAGATAAATTTAATGACGAAAAATTAATTTTATTAGAAAAATTAGAATTAACTGGAGCTAAGACCCAAGACCTGAACAAAATATTGTTAGCCTTGCCTTGTAAAGACGCAAAAAATCTTTTAGTAATTGATAAGCAAGATGAAAATATTGTTAAATCTGCTAATAATTTAGGCAACGTCAAGGTTATTTTAGCTGATAGTTTGAATGCATATGATGTGATTGATGCTGAATATATTATTATGACACAAGCCTCAATTCCAGTTTTAGAAAAGACCTATCTTGAAAAAACCATCAAAGCTAAAATTGAAACAATCAAAAAAGTTAGTCCTAAAAAGGTTGTTGAAAAATCCAAAACTATTAAAGAAGTCAAACCTAAAGTCAAAAAAGATTTAAATAAGACCAAGAAAGTTAATAAAAAATAATGGGTATTTTAGAAGTATTTAAAAAATCAAAAAAGACTACCACTCCTGATAAAGCTCAGAAGGTGGTCAAGAATATAAAAAAATCTGTTACTAAAGAGGTTAAAGTTCCTACTGTTAAGGTTGTTGCTGAAAAGAAAGCTGGTAAGCCAGATGTTTCAAGTCAGAAAAGTTTATCCAAACTTTCGAAGGGTGATGCTCATTTGGTCGTAATACGACCATTGGTGACTGAAAAGACAGCTGATCTTGGTGCTTTAAATCAATACACTTTTGAAGTTTCCGTTAGAACCAATAAGACCGAAGTTAAAAAAGCAATTTTTTCACTTTATAATGTAATGCCAGTTCAAATCAGAATTATCAACAAACCTGGTAAAATTGTTCGTCGTGGTCGTTATGCCGGAGTTACCAAAAAATGGAAGAAAGCAATCGTAACTCTTACGGCGGGTGACAAAATTGAGTTTTTTACCGGAGTTTAAATAATCAATTATTAGTATATGCCGATTAAAATTTACAAACCAACAACACAAACGAGACATAACGCCAGTGTTATTGTTGATAGTGAATTAAGTAAAAAACGACCTGAAAAGAGTTTGATTAAAATCAAAAAGCAACATGCTGGTCGTAGTCATGGAACAATCACCGTCAGACATCAAGGTGGTGGGGCCAAAAGATATATTCGTTTAATTGATTTCAAACGTGATCGTTTTAATGAAGAAGCTGAAGTTATTGCCTTAGAATATGATCCAAATAGATCAGCTAATATTGCCCTTATTCAATATCTTGATGGAAAGAAAGCTTACATTTTAGCTCTTGAAGATTTGAAAGTTGGGGCTAAAATTATCTCTTCAAAAGACAAAATTGACGCCAATTTAGGCAATTGCATGCCACTTGAACATATTTTACCAGGAGTGAATATTAGTAGTGTTGAACTTCAACCAGGTAAAGGTGCTGAGATGGTTCGTTCAGCTGGTGCTTGGGCGGTGTTGATGGGTATTGAAGATAAATATGCTCAATTGAAATTACCTTCAGGCGAAGTTAGACTTGTTTTAAAAACTTGTTTAGCTACAATTGGTCGTATTGGTTGTGCTGAACATCGATCGGTTCGTTTGGGAAGTGCTGGACGTATGAGACACACAGGTGTTCGTCCAAGAGTTCGTGGTAGTGCGATGAATCCAGCCGATCATCCACATGGAGGTGGTGAAGGTAACCAATCTATTGGTTTGAAACGACCAAAGACTCCATGGGGTAAACCAGCTTTGGGTGTCAAGACTCGTAAGAAGAAAAAAGCCAGTAGTCGTTTGATTCTCAAGAGACGCAAGAGTAAGAAAAAAACTAAATAATATTGTTATATGTCACGAAGTTTAAAAATGGACCATATGTTGATGAGAGGTTGCTTCAAAAAGTTGCCAAACTTAAACGTGGAGATACTCAAGTTATTAAGACCTGGGCAAGAGCTGCTACGATTGTGCCTGAAATGATTGGTTTTAATTTTGGAGTGCACAATGGTCGTCAGCATATCGAAGTGACTATTACCGAAGAAATGATTGGCCACAAACTAGGCGAGTTTTCACTAACTAGAAAGTTCGTCAAGCATGGTGGTAAGATGCAAAAAACAGCTGAAAAAGGCAAATAAAGACCAGCGAATAATATAAATATAATATGGAAGCTAAAGCTAAATTAAATCATTTAAGAATTTCTCCAAGAAAAGTGCGTTTGGTACTCAATTTAGTGAGAGGTCTTAAGGTCTCTGAAGCTCAAGCACAGCTCAGTTTGTTGAATAAAAAATCAAGTGAGCCAGTTTTAAAACTTGTTAATTCGGTCTTGGCTAATGCGGAAAATAATTTTAGCTTGAAAAAGGACAATTTATATATCAAAGAAATTTTTGCTGACGAAGGACCAACTTTGAAAAGATCAAGACCAAGAGCTTTCGGCCGAGCCAATCCGATTCGTAAACGAACAACTCATGTCAACATCACTCTCGGTGAAATTGTTGAATCAAAAGATAAAAAGGTTGATGCCAAAGGTAAAGAAATTAAAGATGAGATTCGGAAAGTTGCTAGTTTGGATGAGATTAAGAGAGATATTAATGATGACAAAAAGTCTGAGGGTAAAGATTCTGGAGAAAAGACCAAAACAGTCAAACCAGAAAAAGGTTTTGCCAAGAAAGTTTTTCAACGTAAGTCAGTATAAATAAATAAAATATGGGAAGAAAAGTAAGTCCAACAATTTTTCGCATCGGTCATACGACTGATTGGTTATCAAAATGGTTTTCGGATAAGCAAAATATGCCAAAATTTTTGAGCCAAGATATTAAAGCGAGAGAATATTTAGCTAAAAAGCTTAGTAAAGCTGGGATTGATAAAATTAATATTGAAAGACATCCAAATAAGATTACTATAAATATTCTTAGTGCAAAGCCGGGTGTGATTATTGGTCGTGGTGGAGAAGGCGTTGAAATTTTAGTCAAAGAGTTAAAATTAAATGTTTTTAAAAAA
>JBAYNP010000057.1:0-5730 GCA_041678785.1 Patescibacteria group bacterium
AATTTTCTAATAATCCACTGGGTATCTATCAAGAAAGCGGAAGTTCAACCATTACGAAAAGTGACTTTTCTCAAAATAACATCGGCTTTTATCTTTCGAGTGGCTCGGCAAATATTGGCGACAGTCGGATTTATCATAATTCTAATTATGGTGTTTACAGTTCTTACGGTCGAGAAATTGATGCACGAAATAATTGGTGGGGCGATGATAGCGGGCCATATCATCCGACGCTTAACCCGAGTGGTCTAGGCGACAAGGTCGGATTAGACGGTGTGCTGTTTGATCCGTGGACGGGCCAAGCGCCAGCGATTATTCCGCCGACAATTAGTGATGAGGAATCTTTCACGACTTTGTCCCTCGGTTTTTCGAGTGTCGCTTTTATCCCGGGCGTCGAAGCGAGTTTTCTTTATCGACGTGAACCTGGTTGTATTTTAATAAATTGTGAAAATGAATTATGGGTGCCAAATCGCAATGATGATGCGCGAAAATTATTTATGACGACGGGTGGTGAAAGTATTGATAAAACAATTTACACACGAGAGGTGATTGATAAAGCTTTTTTCGGAATGGTACCAATTTATTCAGGATTTTTAACGTCAATGAAAAAAATGGTTGATGATGGCGATATCGCGGGCTTCGAAGCTCTGCCTTATGATTGGCGTTTTGATTTGGATAAGGTGGTGAGTCGGGGAGCAACAAGTACGGTCGGCGCGACAGGCGTCGCGCCGAGTATCTCCTACAACTCTGAATTACCGGCCGATTCCGTTCCCTACCTGATTGCGGAAATTCAAAAATTGGCCGACAATTCGAAGACTGGCAAAGTGACGCTCGTCGCGCATTCCAATGGTGGGCTGGTAATAAAAACTTTGATGCAAAAATTGCAAAGTGACCATAACCCCTTAGTCGACAAGATTGATAAAGTAATTTTGGTGGCGGTGCCAGAGCTGGGCACGCCCGAAGCGATTCCGACGATGCTTCATGGTGCCGATCAAGCTTTGGGTTTTGGTTTCCTTTTAAACGGCTCGGTCGCTCGGCAAGCGATGGAAAATATGTCGTCGGCCTATAATTTGTTGCCGAGCGATAAATATTTCAGCGTGGTTCAAGAGCCGGCGGTCAAGTTCGATGTGTCAGTTTTGCAAGTGGCGCCGGCTCTTACCAAATATGGCCCCGAAATTTCCTCAGCCGATAAACTTCGGCAATTTGTGCTCGGCGGGCTCGACGGCCGTGCCAAGCCGGCCGTCGATGATTTAGCCACCCCAAACATCCTAAACGCCCAAATGGTGGCCAATAGCAAAACCACTCATGACAATTTAGACAATTGGCAATTCCCCACCACGACCGAAGTCATCCAAATTGCCGGCTGGGGCATCCCGACCCTCAAGACGACCGAATATCTGACCAAGGATGGCAAATTAGACATCAAACCAATCCTAACGACCGACGGCGACGGCACCGTGGTTTCACCCAGTGCCACCGGAGCGGAGAGAAGCGATAAGAATTTATATCTTGATGTACAAAAATACAACGAAGCAAACAACAAAAGTTTGGCTCATAAAGATATTTTTGAGACAAATTCAATTCAACAAGAGATTAGCAACTTAGTTAAAAATGCAATCGATTTACCAAATTATTTTTCTTTAGCAAAACCAATACCAACTGTCGGTCAAAAAAATCTACTTGTCAGTGTCCACTCGCCAGTGACGCTCGATGCTTATGATAGCGCCGGTAATCATACTGGTTTAATTCCGAACTCAAACGCAACTTCAGATTTACAATTGATTGAAGAAAATATTCCGAATAGCAAATATCTAGATTTCGGTGAAGGGAAATATATTTCACTTCCTGACAATAATTACAACTTAAAATTAACCGGCACCGGCTTCGGCACATTTTCTTATGATCAAGAAGAGACAATGGATGGCGTGAGCACGACCACGGTATCATTTATTGATATCCCCGTTACTCCAACGACGTTGGCGAGTATCAGCATGGCTAGCGGCACAACGACCGAAATGAAAGTGGATCTTGATGGTGACGGTATAAATGATTTTTCAATTAAGCCAAGTAATAGTTTTGACCCCGTCCTTTATCTCAAGATGATGAAAAAGGTTGTATCTGGTTTAGATATTAAACCACTGACGAAAAAATTGTTGGAGCTAAGAATCGATAATATGATAAGATTAATAGAGAAGGGGAAAATCAAAAATGTGGAGAAAAAAATAAAAGCCATAAACTGGGCAAATAATCATATTCATTGGTCAAATCACCTAATTTCTTCCACAGATAGAAATACTATAGTAAAAATGCTTAATCAATTATTAGATAATTTGGAATAAATATGTCACACAAAAAAATCATAGGAATATTAATTGCGATCTGTGCCGTTATTTATGTTTTGTCTGAAATCTGGCTGAAATCTAACGCTTTTTCTTTTGGTTTGCCTTTAGCTATCTCGATGCCAATAATTACCATTGTGCTTGGTGTTCTTTTGTTTTTTTCTAGCTCTGTATTCAAGTTATGGAGTAAATTTGCCATAGTTTTTATTATAATTTCGATTTTGGCCGAGGCGTTCGCTCCTAACTATTGTCACGGATTTTTTGATATCTGCATAAATAAATATCTTCTAACGTGGTTTCTAAGCATAATCTTTCTCCTAATAAGCCTAGCCATAATCATCTACAAAAAAGTCAAAGAAGGGGGAAAATAGCCCGTTTTTGGTCCAAAAATTGTTTTTGTAAAAATCTTCAAAAGTGATAGGATATGAGTACTAGAAACTCTAAGATTTTTGGGGAGTTTGAGGTCAGTTTATGGCTAAAAAAATCAACACAAAAGAATATGAAAATTGGTCAAAAGACGAGTTGATCAAGGAGATTGTTAAGATAAAAAGTACCACATATGGGCTTGTTTGGCACCGTGATGTTCCCGAAGAAAAAATTGATATTCTTGTTAATCCTGATGCTCGAACTCCTAACGAAATGTTTCCAAATGAAATGGCGGGCAAACCTTTCCCCGTGCTGAAAGAAGTTAAAAACAAGGCTACAACTTCAGATGACTCTAAATTGGTAAACCTATTAATCGAAGGCGATAATTATCATTCTCTTGCGGTGCTAAATTTTACTCATCGGGAAGCGATTGATTTGATATATATTGATCCTCCTTACAACACGGGTAACAATGATTTTATTTATAATGATAAGTTTGTCTCAAAAGAAGATAGTTTCAGACACAGTAAGTGGCTATCTTTTATAGAAAAACGCTTAAAGTTAGCAAAAAATTTATTAAAATGTAACGGGCTAATTTTTATAAGCATAAATGATGTTGAGCAAGCTCCGTTAAAAATGCTTTGCGATGAGATTTTTGGTGAGACAAATTTTGTTGCAAACCTTGTGTGGGCAAATAAAGAAGGTGGCGGTAGCTCAGATAGTAAGTTTTTCCGAATTAAGCATGAATATATTCTCGTATATGCCAAAGATATTGAAAAACTTGAAATTTTAGGGGTTGGCATAACAAACGAAGAAAGATATGCCCAAGAAGATAAATATGTAAAAGAAAGAGGCCGGTATTATTTACAAAAATTGAATCAGGCCAGTATTCAATATTCAACTTCATTGGACTATTCAATTGAAACTCCTGACGGAATAAAAGTACTTCCAAAGCAAGGTAATAAAAGAGCGTGTTGGAGGTGGTCAAAAGATAAAGTTGAATGGGGAATAAAGAATGATTTTGTAGTATTCAAAAAAGATAAAGATGATAATTGGCAAGTCTACACGAAGCAATATATGTTTGCCGACAATGAAGGCAATCAACTTGAAAGAAGTAATAGACCCTTTGGAATCATTGACGAATTTTCTAGTATCCAAGGCACCAAAGCATTAGAAAATATATTTCATATAAAAGTGTTTGATTATCCAAAACCCCTTTCACTAATTAAATATCTCATCAAAAGACATCCGAATAAGGACGCTCTTATTCTTGATTTTATGGCTGGATCGGGGACAACGGGACACGCTGTTTTGGAATTAAATAAGGAAGAAAACACTCACAAATCTTTTATTCTTTGCACAAATAATGGGGATGAAAAGTCAAAGCATAAAATTGCTTCGGATATTTGTTATCCACGAATAAAGAAAATAATTGGGGGATATAAAAATCAAAAAGGAGAAAAAGTTGATGGTCTTGGTGGAAATTTAAAATACTACACTACTGACTTTGTGGAAGCGGAGTCAACAGACAAGAACAAACGAAAATTGGTTAAAGAATCGACGGATATGCTTTGTATTTTAGAAAACGCTTTTGAACTGGTCCAAGAAACACCAGAGTTTAAGATTTTCAAAAATACTGATAAATATGTGGGCGTTGTTTTTTATGAGGAGGCAATCGAGGATTATAAAAAGGCGATCAAAAAGATTGACGGACATTTTAATACCTATGTTTTTTCGATGGGTGACGATCCTCATGCTAAAAAATTTTTTGATGTGAAAAGCAAAGTAACGCTTTGTGCCATACCGGAAGTAATATTAAAAGTATATAGAGAAATTTTTAAATAAAATGATTTCAAACCTAGAGAAATATAAAGTAGATCTAGATAAGCTTATCTCAAGTGGCGAAAAATTACACGTGGCAATACAGGCCGAGTTTTTACCAGTGCAATTTCGAGAGAGTCTTAAAAAAGCTCTAAAAACAGAAGAAAAGATTTCAGAATTTTTAAAGAACTTGCCTTCTTTCTGTGAAAAGTATCAAACTTGGTATTCAGAGGCATTGATTTTATTAAAACAATTGCTACCTGATCGCCTTCCCGACTTCGTTAAGCTTTATGAAAAACCGCAAGCCAGAAGAAAAGATATAACTTATGAGAATTATGTGATAGAGGATGCCCTACAGGGCTTAACTATTACGAGAGGTTGGGAAAAGGAAAAAATAGTTGGCACTGACGCTTCTATCCCCAGATTTAGACAGCAGCTTTATATTATTTCCTCAATAAAAAAGAGGTTTGAAAGTTCACTCTTTGATATAAAGCAGTTGGTCCAAGCGGATTTATTTGATTCGGAATTAGATTCGGCCAAAGAATTAAATAAGAAAGGTTTCGTACGCGGTGCAGGAGCAATTGCGGGTGTTGTTTTAGAGAAACATCTAGAGCTGGTTTGTTGTAATCATAATATTAAAATTATAAAAAAGAATCCGGTGATAAATGACTACAACCAATTACTCAAAGATGCTGAGACCATTGAAACTAAAGACTGGCGTTTTATACAAAGGCTAGGAGATCTACGTAACCTATGTGATCATGGTAAAAAAACGGAGCCCAAAAAGGAAGATGTTGACGAATTAATTTGCGGGGTGGAAAAAATTTCAAAAACAATATTTTAAAATTATGTCCTGGATTGAATTTAAAAATTATCAAGAAAATGCCGTTGTAAAGTTGAAACGAGAGATCAACGAGCTTTTGGAGGCTGACGGTAATAGAGTCTGTATATTTAAGGCCCCGACTGGTTCAGGTAAAACACTGATGATGGCAGATTTTTTGAGACGCTTAATTGATTCAAGGATAGATGGGAAACACTTCTCATTTATTTGGATCGCCGTGAACAAATTGCATGATCAAAGTCGAAATAATCTGAAGAAATACTATGATCAAAACGGCGTCGGTATTAAATGTTCCTATTTTGAAGATTTAGATGATCGTCGGATTAGCGAAAATGAGATTTTGTTTTTGAATTGGGCAAGCATAAA
>JBAYNP010000058.1:0-5609 GCA_041678785.1 Patescibacteria group bacterium
CGCAGTGGGCGGCGCAGGCATAACAGCGTAGCCGTTGTTCTTGCACCACTTGAGCACGTGCTCCGTTGGCAACCTTTCAGTAAGTGCCGTGATCTGCTCGGCGATGTACACAATTTTTTTGCAAGCCTTCATGACTTCCTCTGGCGTGATAAAATCAATGCCAAGGATGGACCGTGCTAAACCGTAGTCTGACATTTTTGAGAAATGACGGATGCCTTTAGCGAGATACTCGGCGAAGCCGGAATGCTCGTTCAGGCGCTGTGCGCTATCGTCGTCGAGCCCCGCCCCGTTGTATTGGGTGCGGAACATTTCGACAGCTCTCTGTCCTTTCAGACTTTCTGCTGTCACTAGAGCAGACGTGCTCAATAACTTTCTCATCGACATCATCTCCTTGATCTACCAACAATGACTTGTCTCTGATTGCATTACCTAAGTGCAACTTCCAAGACGGAAGTTGCGCTTAGGGGGTGAATTCAGGTTAAAGAACTATGTTATAGTCTATCAAATAAATGTATATTTGTCAACACATTGCCATAGGGTACTATAAAGCAAGAGTCACAGACGACAAAGAGTTTTCAAAAAAGGCTAGCGGAGAAACGAACAATTCTTTTTTGAGAAAATCAAGTTTTTAAAACAAAAAACGCCTTTCTTTCGGAAAGCGTTTTTTGGGGTGACTAGAGGGAATCGGACCCTCGTCACTGGCACCACAAGCCAATGCTCTACCATTGAGCTATAGTCACCATGATAATAAATATACTAAAATTAAATTTTCTGGTACCGCGTAGGGGAATCGAACCCCTGTTACCAGGATGAAAACCTGGAGTCCTAACCACTAGACGAACACGGCACAATATTTAGCTTTTATACTCTCACTACCTTAAACCCCTGTTGTTAAAAAACCTGGAGTCTCGTGTGTAATCACACAATCAACCTTTGGTTGACTAACCACTAGACCCGCCTAGACTCGGCGAGGCTGGCGAACACGGCTTAATTGAAAATCTAAACAGGAAAACCTGGAGTCTTGCATGTACTCATGCAATCAGCCTCGGGCTGACTAACCACTAAAAAATATCAAATCAACAAACAGCCTCAAAACCTTGCAATTTATTGAAAATCACCTTAAGATAATAACTTAAACTTAGACGTTAGTCAAGACCATGCTATAATATATTTATGAAAATATTAGGAATCGAATCTTCGTGCGATGAAACCGCTGGGGCATTACTCGAAGTCAAAAATAAAAAAGTCGAAGTGCTGGCCAATACCGTGGCCAGCCAGATTAAGATTCACCAAAAGTTTGGCGGAGTTGTCCCAGAATTGGCTGCCAGAAATCATTTGAAAAACATTATTCCAGTTTTGGAAAAGACCCTCGGTGATTCAAAAGACTTTGATGCTATTGCCGTCGCTCATGGACCGGGGCTAGTAACCTCACTTTTTGTCGGCATTGAAGCTGGCAAAACCCTGGCTTTTTTGTGGAACAAGCCTTTGGTCGCCGTCAATCACATGGAAGCTCATATCTATGCCAATTGGATTGAACACGCTTGGGATGAAATTAAATTTCCCGCGATGTGCCTGATTACTTCTGGTGGTCATACCGAAATTGTTTTGATGGAAAATGAAATCAAAATGAAACGCCTTGGCCAGACCATCGATGACGCCGGCGGGGAAGCTTTTGACAAGGTCGCCAAAATTCTTGGCTTGCCATATCCTGGCGGACCAAACATCGAAAAAACCGCCCAGACCGGTGATTCCAAAAAATATGCTTTTCCACGACCATTGATAAATAAACCAAATTTTGATTTTAGTTTTTCAGGTTTAAAAACTTCGGTTTTGTATTTTATGCGTGATAATTTCGGTGACCGAAAACCAAATCCCGAAGAGCTAGCCGACATCTGTGCGAGTTTTCAAAAAGCGGTCACTGAAGTTTTGGTTAGTAAAACCCTGAAAGCTGCCAAAAAATATCAGGCACAGACATTGATGCTAGCTGGCGGAGTCGCTGCTAATCAAGCTTTGCGTCGCGACTTTGAAACCGAAATCGCCAAACAAAAATTAAATTTTAATTTCATTTATCCTTCATTAAAATACTGTACCGACAATGCTAGCATGGTCGCGATGGCTGGCTATTTCAAAGCTCAGCAAAAAAAGTTCACTCCGATTCATAAATTAGTCGCCGACCCAGGCTTGGATGTCAAATAATTTTCTATGCCAAAAATAATTACTAAAAAAGAAACTGAAACCCAAAATTTAGCCATCAAACTCGCCAAAAATTTCAAAGGCGGTGAAGTCGTGGCTTTAAACGGCGACCTCGGCAGTGGCAAAACTGCTTTTACTAAAGGCGTCGCCAAATTTTTTGGAATTACCAAGCCGATCACTAGTCCGACTTTTGTTTTGATGAAAATTTACAAGATTGCTGGCCATCAAAATATTAAAACTATGGTACACATCGACACTTATCGCCTCGCCAATTCGCAGGAATTGGTCGACATCGGCGTTTTGGAATATTTCGGTCGTCCAGATACAGTTTGTTTGGTCGAGTGGGCCGAAAAAATCAAAGACATTTTACCAAAAAATGTCATTCAAATTGATTTTTCGTACGGAGAAAAAGAGACGGAGAGAATAATCGAATATTAATTAAATTATTTTAATATTAATATTTTTTTAATTCAAATAAATACGAACATTGGTTGAGTGAATTATAAAAAAAAGACGGTCCCTGAGCGCCCGCCTGCAACGTTGTAGCACTGCGGGCAGGGAGTCGAGGGGTTGTTTTAGTCTGCACCTGCTTTTTACCCCTCGACTCCGCTCGGGGACCGAATTAAATTTTGTTTTTTAAAATTTTCAGAAGCACCCAGGGGTTTGGGGATGGCAATAACCGTCAGGGCTAGGAATTGCGAAAGTTAATGAGCGCGATAGGGCATTTGCCCACCCCCAAGACTTTTTGTTACTTTTTGGTCTCAAAAAGTAAAGAGGAATACAAATGTTGGGTTTTATTAAAATGAGTTAAGAACGCTAAATCATTGATTATCTATTTTTATTCTTATCTTTACGTAATCCACACTTAAGGGATTCTTCGACTACACCCCAGAGTACTGGGGTTCCGCTCAGAATGACAACGTTGTGCATTTTAAAAACAAAAACAATAAAACAATACTTAATATTTTTACCACAACCCTTCGACTCCGCTCAGGGACCGGGTTTAATTTTGTTTTTTAAAAATTCTAGATTCCCTGCCTGCCGGTAGGCAAGTAGATTCCAAATTCTAGATTCTGATAATTTGATTTATCATCCATTTTTTGCTAAATTACTAATGTTATTACTATTTTAAATTTATGGCAGAATTACCAAAAAATTACGATCCGAAAAATGTCGAGACAAAAATATACCAAAAATGGCTGGATGAAAAATGTTTTGAACCCAAAAACGATCCACAGGCCAAGTCTTTTAGTGTTGTGATTCCACCACCAAATGTTACCGGCTCACTCCACATGGGTCATACCTTGAATAATACTATCCAAGATATTTTGGTGCGCTATCATCGCATGCTCGGCGAAAATACGCTCTGGGTTCCCGGAACCGATCATGCTGGCATCGCCACTCAACACGTCGTCGAGAAAAAATTGAAAAAAGAAGGCATTTCTCGCCATCAGCTCGGCCGTGAAAAATTTATTGAGGAAGTCTGGAAATGGAAAGATGAATCTGGTGGTCGTATTTTGACTCAGCTCAAAACTTTGGGCTTTTCTTGCGATTGGTCACGACTCAAGTTTACCCTAGACGATGGCTATACCAAGGCCGTTCGCAAAGCCTTCGTCCATTATTTTAACAAAGGCTATATTTACAAAGGTCCGCGCGTCGTTAATTGGTGTCCACGTTGTGGGACAGCTATTTCTGATATTGAAATTAAATATCGCGATCAAAAAGCTAAATTATATACTTTCAAATATTCTAAGGATTTTCCGTTTACGATTGCAACGACCCGGCCAGAAACCAAAATCGCTGATACTGCCGTGGCCGTCAATCCGAAAGATCCTCGCTATGCCAAATATATTGGACAAACTTTGGAAACCGATTTTATCGGCTTTCCGTTGAAATTAAAAATCATTGGCGATCGTCATGTCGAAATGGAATTTGGAACTGGAGCTCTCGGCGTTACTCCTGCCCATAGCATGGTCGACTTCGAAATGGCCAAACAAAATAATCTCGAAGTCAAAAATATTATCGGCCAAGACGGCAAAATGACCGCCGAAGCCAATCAATATGCTGGTTTAAAAGTTGAAACAGCTCGCGAACAAATTGTCGAGGCAATTGAAAAAGCTGGCTTGATGGAAAAAGTTGAAGATTATGATAATTCAATTTCTTTGTGTGATCGCTGTGATACTCCGATCGAACCGCTAATTTCAAATCAATGGTTTGTCAAAATGGACGAACTCGCCAAACCGGCAATTGAAGTCGTCGAAAACGAAACTATCAAAATTTATCCGACTCGTTACAAAAAAACTTATCTCGATTGGATGACTAATTTGCGTGACTGGTGTGTCTCGCGACAACTTTGGTGGGGGCATCAGCTTCCGGTCTGGTATTGTGAAGCTTGTGACAAAGAACATCAACATCCAATTATCTCTGAAACCACACCGACAAGTTGTCCAAAATGTGATTCACAAAATTTAGTTCAAGACGAAGATGTCCTTGATACTTGGTTTTCTTCAGCTTTGTGGCCATTTGCTGCTCTCGGCTGGCCAGAAAAAAGTACTGATCTGGAAAAATTTTATCCAACCACCCTTCTTTCGACTGCCCCAGACATTCTCTATCTTTGGGTAGCTCGCATGATTTTTTCGGGCATTGAATTTATCGGCAAAGTCCCATTTAATACGGTTTATCTTCATAGTACAATTCTAACCAAAGACGGTAGTCGCATGAGTAAATCAAGACCAGAAACAACTGTCGATCCGATGAACATGGTTGAAAAATATGGTGCCGATGCCACACGTTTTGGAATTATTTATCAAACAAGTCGCGACTTACAAGCGATCAAATTTTCCGAAGATGATCTTTTGGCTGGTAAAAAATTCATTAACAAGCTCTGGAATATGGCTCGTTTTATTATTATGCTTGAAGATGAAAACAAAGATGCTGGAGATCTAAACCCACAGACCTTAGCTGATCGCTGGATTTTACATCGTTTAAATTCAACGATTACAGAAGTTACTGATTGCATTAAAGATTATGAGTTTGGTAAAGCCGAACACGCACTCTATGATTTTGCCTGGAAAGATTTCGCTGATTGGTATATCGAAATCGCCAAAAATGAAAAAAATATCAAGCTCGTTAAGTTTGTTTATTTTGAGCTATTGAAACTTTTACATCCATTCGTCCCATTTTTGACCGAAGAAATTTATTCGAGTTTTCACCCTGACGAAATGATAATTTCTGCCAAGTGGCCAGAAGCAAACTCAACAAATCTTGATGAAAAAACGCTGACCGAATTTACTGCACTTCAAAATCTCGTTACCCAAATCCGCAACGCCAAAAAAGATGCTGGTATCGATCCATATCAATCCGCCGAAATCAAGCTCGAAGTTCCTGAGCCTAAAATTATTGAAAATCAAAAAATA
>JBAYNP010000059.1:0-5546 GCA_041678785.1 Patescibacteria group bacterium
AACGCTTCCGGGCGCCCGCCTTTGTCGGGATGGTGAATGCACGACAACGCACGGTAGGACGCCTGGATGACGCCATCCAGCTGCTCATCGGAGATTCCGCGAAGTGCTTCGGCCCGTAGACCCAATATGTGGAACGGATTTACTTTGCGTGTCGCCATCGATTCAGATCAACCCCTTCTCGTCTACGCTACTCGTATTTTTCATCGGTGTAGTCTTCGAGACCTACTGGATCCGTGATCGCTTCAATTGCCGCTTCATAGCTCGACAGCTGATGCTCGTGTGCCATCTCGCACAGATAGTGCACGGCCTGATCAATGTACCGGATCCACGGCATCGCCGAACGTACCGCGCGGTAGATCTCGACAATATGCTCGCCGAGATCTTCGTCTTCCGCGAGCGATGGGAAGGTCTCCTGCAGCTGCAGGATGTACTGCAACGACACGCTTTTCACCGAAAAAGGACCCAGCTGCGACACCGATTGCCGGGCTTGGTACGCCGACAAGATGTCGTCCGGCGTGTGCCCACGGCTCAAATACCGGTCCATGTGCGTGAAGTTCGTGCTAAATTTGACACACGCGTACGACAGCGTATCGACATCATCCAAGCTGAGATTGTGCTGGATAATCATGCCGGGCAGCCGCTCCGTGCGGTACGACGGTAGTGCCAGGATGGGATAGTCTCGCAACGTCTGGGTGGGGATCGCATCATGCGGCCGTAATCTCGTCATAGCAAACGCTCCGTCGTTGCCGGGTGTAGCACAAGTTGTCTGCATTACCGTCCTCGCCGTTGTTGAATCGTAGATTGCCCTGGCAGCAGTCCGTGTTGAGCCAGTGCAATGTCCAACCGCGTCGGTTTCCATGCCGACGTAAACTTCTTCGCTTTATTGGTCTTTTGTCGCTGCTTGAACTCTCGCTGGGTTCGCATCACGTCGTCACCAGGTTTATACGCCATTTGTGCGCTCCTTGTTGTGTTGCACGATGAGATCCAGCACGGCAGGCCCTACGACCGACCAATTGACGTAGGGCCTGTCGCCGTTCATCGGTGTAATGAGAGGACAACCGAAACCGGCGTCATCGACATAGCAGTGGGCATACGCCTTGGGGCTTCCTGTCCACGCGCGATCGCCGGGTCCTGCGTTGACGCCGTCGAATTCAATGCCTTGCATACGACAAAACTCGACCGCGTCGGTTAAAACCGGCCCTGCCTGCTCCGAGTCATGGCGCATGGTCCATAAGATCAGCTTGGCCCCGGCTTGTTGCCACCGGAGCAGCCACTGGAAAGCACCGGACACAATGCTGCCAATATCGGGGTACTTGTGCCGAACAAGGGTGCCGTCGAAATCGACAGCGACGCGATAGGGTTGCATGGATCGACTCCCAGGGCTATTCGTTGTCTTGAGCTGCCGGCGCCGGCGAAGCTATGGCCGCAACCGGATGGCTTACGCACGATGCGAGATAGGTGCAGTAGACGGGGTAGAGCATCGCGATCGCGATGCCCAGCAGCATGGCCGTGGTCTTCACCTTCGCGAGAAATTCGGTGTGTGACGCCAGATACGTGAACATGACAAAACCTTTCCGTTAAGTGCCTGCAGTGTAACGTGGATACAAAGCTGTGTAAAGCCGCTAAATACCGTCTTTACGCGCTTCCGCTTTACCTTCTTCGACCGATTCTGTGTGCTCCTTGTCAATCTTTTCCAGCAACGCCGTGAATTCGCCCACGTGGACTTTTTCCTCTTTCGCGATGCGCAGAAGCAGCTCTTGAAGCGACTTGATGCCTGTGCTCGCCGCCATCTGCTCGTACAGGTTCACCGCATCGAGCTCGGCGGTAATCGCCTGCCGCAAAATCACACTGGCCGTCGGCTCACCGTCGACGGCGACCGCCGCGTGCGGAGCCGGTACCTCGGGCAATTCGCTCGACGCCTTCGTGCCAAGCATTTGCAATAAGCTCGTGCCGTGCTTCTCGCGTTCTTGCCAGCCTGCTGGCCGCTCGGGCAACAGGATTTGGTACGACGCATGCCGAGAAATTACGATCGCCGGCAAACGCGTATCCACATCGGGATTGCTGACTTCCGCCGCCTTCAGCATGATGGTCTGCTTCGAGATGGGGCGCATCAGATCCCCGGACTGCAGCCACGTTTTGAACTGGTGTATCGTCATGGGCGTGATCGCCCCCAGGCCCTTCCATCCAGACTCGTAGGCGGCGAGGTAGATATCCCTGGCCTGCGTCATGTTGAGCGCCCCGAACACGACTTTATGCTCGTCGAATCGATCCGTGCCCGGCTTCGTCTGGTCGATTACGTAAACCAGCTCAGAGTGCGGGTGTGGTCCCACGAAACAGTCCAGATGATCGCCATCGGCGGCTTCGGTGCCTCGCACGTAACCGTACGGGTGCGGCATAACCACTTTCCAGTGCTTGCCGTTGGAATCCGTGCCTTCGCGCGTGCCGTTTTTGGGCACTTCGATCGTGATGCGCAGCCCGTGGCAGTGGATGTGCCCCTTGCGGTAGTTGCCTGCCTCCGCCTGCGCTTGGGTGGGTTTCCGGGTTTTCAGGCCAGCGATATGCAGTTTCTGCCGAAGGCTCAAGCCGCTGGCTGCCTCTTTCGCCAGTCCTGATAACCCCAACAGCGTGTGACCGGAGACGCCGCCCAGGCCATCGCAGTCAATATCGAACGAAGGAAACCGCGTACCGCGCAACAAAACCCCGCTGGGCGACAAGGCCGCAGCCGAAAACACCGCAGTTGAATCATCCACTGGTACACCTCCTGCGCGTACTCGGGCTTTTCCTGGAACAACCGCTCCAGCAGAATCATTTGAAACTCTCGTCGCTGATCAAGAATGATAGCCGCCCGGCGCTGAGCCTGCGCCGTTCTAGCTGCTCGAAATTCGGCTGAACTCGCTGCCATTGCCGGCATCCTTTACGGTAAAGGGCACCCCGTTGTTTGTGGTAATTTTCCTACGATGCCTTGTATGTCTCGCATCGCGGTGTTGTGCCGCACCTCACAGCTGTCGACCATTTTTTCCAGCATGCTTAGCTGCATGGCCTGGCTGCACGTAGCACTTTCGCATCTGGTGAGCTGGGATGTGAGATCTTTTTGGTCCGCATCCAACGATTCGATGCGCGCGGCATTGTTCGCTTGGTAGACTCGCAGTGGCTCGGTCACGGTTTGCACGTAAGAAAATGCCCCGCCAACCACGAGCAACACGACACCAGCCCACGCCGCAATCATGCGCCAGTCAGCTCGGCCGTAGGCGGATACGCGATTGTAGATGTCGTCATCGCGCCGCTTGTTGTCTTGGATATGCTGGTCGAGCATACTGCGATTATCGCGAGCCATCTGCTCCACGCTGCGCTGAAACACCCGTCCTTGCCGACCCACAACAGCAACCAGCGATCCCATTTTTTCCGACAGGCTGGCGTTATTCGACTCCATCTGCGACATTCGCAGCTGGTATTCGCTGCTCTGTTCGCTGATCACCGTAGTCAGTTTCGATACGACCTCTGTTAGCGATCGAAGCCCTTGCTCTTGCTCTCGAACTCGGTAGCTCAGACTGGGGGTATCTGACATAGCTGTTCTCAGTTGTTGCTTAGACGGTCATCCAGCTCGGGCCCGCACGGCCGGACAGGCAGTGGTCTGCAGCCACACAACGAGCACCTACCAGTGTACTGGGTAGCCCGAAATCAGCAGAACAGCAATTAGGCCGGCATCAACTCGTTGTGTACCCGCAAATCGGCGGGTTCGACGATTGATTGCAGGCTCCAATTTCGGTCCAGACACCGAAAAACCATGAAACTGCCATGCACGAATTCCATCTCGCGAGCATCGCGCTCCGGCAGCTGGCAAACCAGATGCATCAGCATCTGCAGCGTGCTGTGGTGCGTCACCAGCACCACGCGACTCGCTTCGTAGCGAGTTACCGCCTCCGATAACCAGGCTTCCATAGCTTTCTTGGCGGACATGTCCCAGGCTTCGCTAGGACGCAGCCACGACCGGACGTAGATCAGGGAATCCGAGTGGCAAACAATCTGCTGTGTTGTTTGCGTGGCTCGGCGGCATGGGCTGCTATAGACTGCGGTGATCCGCTTTCGGCCGAGCTCCGAATGCAAACAAGCCGGGATTTAACTTACACCGCTCGTCGATTTGCGGCATAAACAAGTCAGCAGTCGTCGAACAACTGCGAACAGCGTACACAAGACAAGGGGGTCGCATCATGCAGCTCCTTTAGGATGTACTCAGTTCAACACCGGTATCGCACACAGAAACGCGATAAAAAGCTTTGTCGGCTTTCTCCGGCCATCCGACATCCAACAGATCGAACGCAATTTTCATGGCGAGCCGTGTCCGGACCATATTCCAGTGGATTTCATTTCCTTTTGCAGCGTGTCTGCCGCCCAGTCGTGATCCTGGCGGGCAACCAGCACGGCGTCAAAAAACGCGTGGCAAGCACCCGCCCTAATCACGCTACCGACTCCTGGCAACTTACGTTGGGACGCCGGTATAGAGGCCAATCTCGTGGCAACGCCACGTTTGGCGTTTGCCAGCAGTGGCATATCCGGGCACGCTTCTTTGGCGGCCTGGATATCGTAATAGTCGACGATGACGCCGTGTACGCCGATCTCACGGCACCATCGCACGGTCGTTTGAACGTATTCACGCCGA
Organism: Patescibacteria group bacterium; assembly: GCA_041678785.1. Taxonomy (GTDB): domain Bacteria; phylum Patescibacteriota; class Patescibacteriia; order UBA2591; family JBAYNP01; genus JBAYNP01. The sequence continues at coordinate 4,658 of JBAYNP010000059.1, forward strand.
CCGCCGCTAATACAGTGGTCGGCGGCCAATTCCGCGTCGGTCAGCGTCGAAGGTGATAGCGTTGCCAGCACCTTCGGGGGTTTAATGGTGTTCGTCCGTAAGATGCTGCCAGCCGCCGTTTGCAGTGCAGCGGACATGCTTTCCCGGCCGGAACATGCCTGCACGGTGACGCCGGCGGTACCGCGAATGGACAAGATGGCGCTGATCGCCGTCCGCATCTCCCAGGCTCGGCCACAAAGGCGTAAGTCCAGAATGACCTCGGACATGCCTAACGAGTAAAAACTGCGAATGCCCATAGGGCCCTGGGCGGCGCACAGAGCCGGCCCCAGTTTGACGGTTCGCGTGCAGCTTCGAAAGTCCCGCGCCACGGCCTGAGCCTTTGCCAAGTCGGTGATATCAACGGCCAAACACACTTTGTCTTGGAATAGCATGCTAAACCCCTCCATGGGCTTGCAACCAGTGACAGATGGAAATAAGGTTATTGCCTTGCAGACAGATCAGCATATTTCCTACAGTGCACCAGTGATTGCTACTATAATCAAATCAGACCACAATGCAAGAGGTTTGAAGCCATGACACCACTGCTCGTTCGGAGTTTTATCAACGAAGATTGGTCCTGCGGGAAAAAACGATTTCTCGACCCGGCGTGGCTCGCGTACCGCGTCGACATCTACCTGCACTACACCGTACCCAGCCTGCGCCAACAAACCGACACCGACTTCGTGACGTGGCTGGATTGCCGACCTGGCTCCGAGCAAGAGCTAAAACCGCACCTCGCACGGCTGGAGCAAGCCGGCGTGCGGATCTCTTTCGACCGCGGCAAGCAGATGCTGACACGTCTCGAAGGCAACCCGTCGCATTTCTACCTCTTGCGCGTCGATTCGGATGA
>JBAYNP010000060.1:0-5528 GCA_041678785.1 Patescibacteria group bacterium
CCACGAATTACGAGATTGACTTTCATCATGTGATCATCGACAATAATGGCTAAGTGATATGTTGGAAAACCGTCAGACTTGATCAAAACTTGATCATCAATATTGGCACAATTAAATTTGACTTCGCCTCTAATTTTGTCATTAAATTTTATTTCGCCTTGTTCAGGAATTTTCAAGCGAATCACATAAGGCTTACCATCGGCTAAATTTTTTTCAATTTCGGCTGGAGTTAATTTTCGACAAGCTTCATTATAAATTGGAGCTTCGCCACGCTTTTCTTGTCGCTGACGCATTTCATCGAGTTCTTCGGCAGTACAAAAACAATAATAAGCCAAATTTTTATCGATTAATTCCTGAGCAAATTTTGTGTACAGGTCAAAGCGTTTTGATTGCACATAAGGACCGAAGTCACCTTTCTCGACAATTTTGCCATTTTCAAAAACTGGTCCTTCATCGTAATCAAGGCTGACATCAAAAAGAGTTTGAATTAATTTCTCAACCGCACCTTCGACATAACGTGTTTGGTCAGTATCTTCGATGCGTAAAATAAACTCGCCACCATTTTGACGGGCTACCAGATAAGAATAGAGGGCGGTTCTCAGGCTACCAATGTGTAGATAGCCGGTTGGACTAGGTGCAAAGCGGGTGCGGATTTTTGCAGACATATAGTTATTAATAAACTTATTTTGATTAAATACTACCAAATTTTGAGATTAAAAACAATCTTTGAAATAAAGAAGCCTCTATTGCTAGAGGCTAAAAAATTGTTGTGCTTTTGCTTTACACACTAAAAATACATTACAAAGGTCAGGCTTGTCCCCTTGGGATGGAACTTAACCTGAACTTCAGGACGCCAGTCCTTGATTTTTTTGGAAAGTCTTAGCCAGCCGACCTTAGTGTCGGGCTGGTAAGCTATTTCCATAGCGCCCCAGGCTTTTTTTACAGTAGCACCGATTTTAGCGTCGTCGCCAGCAAGATTTGTAGAGGCACAAACCTTGATTTTACCGTCAAAAAAGACGGCGCGAGGACCAACATTAATCTCCTTTTTTTCGTTTTTCATTACAAAAGGAGATGATATGCCTACTCCCCAGTCCACTTTATTGATATTTCCATGAATATCGGGGTAAAGTGTGTTGGTAGTGCCGCTGGTTTCTCTAGTTGTTGATTCCATCCCGATAGAAAAATTTGTACAGGCAGAGAAAACACCAACAAGAGTGATATTGTTTTCTGCGAGATATAAATATCCCGAACGAGTTTTGTTCTCGTTGATAAGGCTGGTATATCCCCAAAGATTATCATATTTAGTGTCTTTGAGGTTAAAACTAATACCAACGCCACTTCCCATATCGCCTAATCTGTAGAGGTCGGTCAGGTCAGCGGGGTTTGACGCCCAAACAAGAGCGGCAAAAGCGGTAAAAACGATGAGAAAAGTTATTTTTCTCATTTTTTCTTCTCCTTTTTTATGGTTGTAAAATTATCGATTAAAGATTAACATAAAATTAGAAAAAAGTCAAGCTTATTTACTACTCTCCACCCTCTCCCAGCCCGGACCATATTTTTTGTGAATAATTTTTTTATCCGCAAAAATTAAAAGCCAAAGATAAATTCGAGCCAGAAAAAGTAATTTTAGCCAGACGAATTCTTTGAAATTTTGTGGATATTCAAAAAATAATTTGATGCCAAAAATTGCTTCTTTGGTAAAACTGCGCATTTGACTATCAATTTTGGTGTTAGCAAATTTTTGAGCATGGCCACCAGCACTGCGTCTTTTTTGTAAAATCCAGTCTTTGAAAGTCGTCGGATATTTGACATCGACTTTGGCTTCGGGAACATATTTTATTTTATAACCCGCTTGCCAAATAATTTGAGAAATATAGATATCGTCCGACAAAACATTTTCAGGAATTTGTTTGACCAAATTACTACGAATCGCATAGAGATAACCTGAACAATCGAGATAATCCCCTGTTAGATTTTTTTTGAGTCGTAAGCGATGAGCCGCATAAGTCAAAAAATGTGACCAAAAACCGAGCATCGTATTTTTGGGAGAGATCGAAATTGGTCGGCCACAGACGGCGCCGATCGTTTTATTTTCGAAAGGTTGAACCAATTTTGAGAGACTATCTTTTTCAAGAATGACATCGCCGTCGGTCAAAATTAAAATCTCACCCTGAGCGATTTCAAAGACTAAATTGAGAGCCGAAGGCTTGCCTCGGCCAGCATCTTGGATAAAAGTTACTTCGGGATAATTCGCAAATTTGGTTTGAATCAAATTTTTAGTTTCTTCGTCTGGTGCCACCACCAAAATTTCTTTGGGCTCATCTAATCTTTCAGCCAAAATCACCCCGAGTGTTTGTTCGAGGGTTTTGGTCTCTTTGTAGGTTGTAATAATAATACTAAGCATATTGTTAGTGTAGCAATAAATCTGCTTTTTGGCGAGATTTTTCAGGTTGACACTTTGTCAGAATTTGTTATACTTTATTAGCAGTCAGAACTTCTGACTGCTAAGTTCAAAGATTAAAAAAATAAATAAAAGATATGTCACAATTTGGAAATTTCACGATCAAATCTCAAGAAGCTTTGCAGGCGTCTCAAGAAATCGTGATGCAAAATAATCAGCAAGCAGTCGATGTCTCTCACCTGCTTTATGTTTTGATTGAACAAGAAGACGGGGTGGTTTCGGCGATTTTGAAAAAGATGGAAATTGATCTCAATTTGCTGGTGGCTGAAATCAAAAAAGAATACCAAAAAATTCCCAAACTCGAACATCAAGCGGTTTTGGGAGAAGTGACTTTGACTCAAGCAATGCGTCGTGTGCTAATTCAAGCTCAGAAAGAAGCGACTAATTTGAAAGATCAATATATTAGTACGGAACACTTTTTATTAGCGATGCTCGTCGTCACTTCCCCAACCCAAGCAATTTTGACGCGCTTCAAAGTCGAGCGTGAAATTATTTTAAAAAATCTCAAAGATGTCCGAGGAAACGAAAGTGTTACCGATCTCGATCCAGAAAATCGATATCAGGTTTTGGAAAAATATACTCAGAATTTGACCGATCAGGCTCGACAGAAAAAGCTCGATCCTGTCATCGGTCGCGATGACGAAATTCGTCGCGTGCTCCAGGTCTTGTCACGTCGTATCAAAAATAATCCAATTTTAATTGGTGAAGCTGGCGTCGGAAAAACGGCGATTGTCGAAGGTTTGGCTCAGAGAATTGTCGATGGTGATGTACCAGAGACTTTGAAAGATAAAGAAGTCGTCACCCTCGATTTGGGAGCGATTATCGCGGGCACAAAGTTTCGTGGTGATTTCGAAAATCGTCTCAAAGCCATTATCCAAGAAATCAAAAATTCCAATGGTCGCATTATCGCCTTTATTGACGAATTTCACACAATTGTCGGGGCAGGAGCTATCGAAGGCTCGATGGACGCTTCAAATATGCTCAAGCCCGCTCTAGCGCGTGGAGAGCTTCATTGTATGGCGGCTACCACCATCAGAGAATACCAGAAATATGTCGAAAAAGACCCTGCTCTTGAGCGACGCTTTATGCCGATTTATGTCGAAGAACCAAGCGAAGAAGATGCGATTGCGATTTTGCGTGGGATCAAAGAAAAATATGAAATCCATCATGGTGTTCGCATTACCGATCCAGCTTTAGTTTCGGCAGTCAAATTATCGGTGCGCTATATTAACGATCGATTTTTGCCGGACAAAGCGATTGATTTGATTGATGAAGCCGCTTCAGGACTACGACTTGATATGGAAAGTCGTCCTCAAGAATTGGACAAACAAAAACGCGATATTCGTCGACTGGAAATTGAAAAACGGGCCCTTAAAAAAGAAGAAGATAACGCCAGCAAAAAACGTCTCAAAGAAGTCGAAAAAGATTTGGCAAATCTGCGAGAAAAAACTGCCGAAATCGAATTGCGTTGGGAAACCGAACATGAAATTATTTCTCAAATCAAAGATAGTAAAAACAAACTCAATGATTTACGCACCAAAGCTGAAATTGCTGAGCGAACTTCGGATCTCGAAATGGTGGCTAAAATCAGATATGGCGAAATTCCTGAGTTAGAAAAAACTCTCAGGGCTTTAGAAAACAAGCTTGGTAAAATTCAAATTGACAAGCGAATTATCAAAGAAGAAGTGACCGAAGAAAGTATCGCTGGAGTCGTGGCTCGCTGGACAGGCATTCCGGTCAACCGAATGTTTGAAGACGAAACCAAAAAATTGGCCCATCTCGAAGACGATATTCACAAACGCATGGTCAATCAAGAAGAAGCTGTCAAAGCGGTCGCCAATGCGATTCGTCGTTCACGAGCTGGGATTGGTGAAGAAAAGCGACCAATCGGCTCATTCTTATTTATGGGTCCGACTGGTGTCGGTAAAACCGAGCTTGCCAAAGCTTTGGCGGAATTTATGTTCAGCGACGAAGATGCTATTGTGCGCCTCGATATGTCAGAATATATGGAATCGCATACGACTTCCAAAATGATTGGTTCGCCTCCTGGCTATGTCGGTCATGATGAGGGTGGTCAATTGACCGAAAAAATTCGTCGTCGTCCATATTCAATCGTTCTCTTTGACGAAATTGAAAAGGCTCATCCAGAAGTCTTTAATATTTTGTTACAAATTTTGGACGAAGGTCAGCTGACCGATTCCAAAGGTCGCAAAGTCAATTTCAAAAATACGGTTATTGTGTTGACTTCAAATGTTGGTAGCGAGACCTTTTCTGATTTAGCTCAAAAAACTGGCATCGGTTTTACTTCCAAAGCCGAAGAAATTAACACCAACGATCAGATCAAAGAAAAAATGAATAAGGCTTTGCGTGACAAATTCAAACCCGAATTTATCAATCGTCTTGACGAGATTATAATTTTTCATGCGCTGACCAAAGATCAAATCTTGCAAATCGTCAATTTACAACTTGCTCAAATTGAAAAACGACTCGATTCCAAAGAAATCAAAATCAAGATTTCAGACAAAGTCGCTCGATTTATCGCCGACAAAGGCTTCGATCCGCTCTATGGCGCTCGTCCGCTCAAACGTGTTATTCAAGATCATATTCTCAATCCTCTTTCGATGATGATCATCGAAGGTAAATTAAAAAACAAATCAAAAGTTCAAATTGATTTGATTGAGGACAAAGTAGCGTTTAAAAATTTATAGAAAATTTTCCTATTTGTAAAAAATAAGTATAAAAATTGCTTTTGAGTTATTTTAAAATACTATTTTTGGTTCTTAACATTAATTCTGGTTTTCCCATATTTAATTCTTCAAAATCTTTAAATCCAAAAGATTTGATATATTCTCGTATTTCATTTTTTAAAACCTCAATATCACTAGCATTATCAACAGTAAGAAATTCAACCTCTAAAAAAATCCCTAAGTCTTTGACTACCTCAAGAACGATCTCATATTTATTTGTCAGATAGGTATATTTAGTGTTGTCTATTTCAACCAAAGGTTCTAAGCCTAAATGATTTATAATTTTTAAAGTTGCTTCAAAATCAGTAACTTCCGTCTCA
>JBAYNP010000061.1:0-5402 GCA_041678785.1 Patescibacteria group bacterium
GGCTTGCTCGGTGCTGTAGCCAGTTTGCATGTGCTGCGCGCACGCCGCGAATTGGTACGTTCTGAGGCTCACAAAAAACCTCAACGCCATTGCGGCCGTTTGGATTGACTCAGAACGAACATCGTCGAGCGACGACTTCTGCGGCTCGTATGTGTGCTGCAACACGGCCTTGGTCAGTTCCCCGAACTCTTCACCAACAACTCCAACAGCATGCAGCGGATCATTTGGCCACGTCGGAAACTTCCTTCGGGCGCGTTCCAGTTCGTCGAAGACCGCTTGATAGTCATCCAGCCGCTCAATCACCCGCGCCGCCTCACGGCACGCATCGGCGTCCTCGGGGCTCAGGCGTTCGGCTAGGGCGAGCAGGCGTTGTGGTAGGTTAGGCATGGGGGAGTCCTTCAACTAAGATCGGTTTCGGGTCGCCACAAAAGTCCTTGATGAGCATGACGACACCTGGTTCCGTGTTAGCCCGGCCAGGATCAAGCCATTTCAAGGCAACTAGGGTTCCGTACGGTAATCCATCGACCACCGCCAACTGATCGCACCTCCACGGGATTCGGTAGACTTCGCCTATCTCTGGTCGTTTCATGGCTTCGGTTCCCAGTTGTAATCGCGGTCTTTCGCCCATCCCCAAATAACTTTGTTGCGTCCCTTGCGTCCGCTTCGTGTGTCTGTTCCGCTATGCGATTTCCCGATACGAGTCCAACCGTCGAATCGATATAGAGCGCCAGAGTGCAACACTGCGTCTTGGTAGCTGATTGCAAACGGTTGCGGCAATTCAGCGAACACAAACTCTCTCCACAGTCGTACCAACACACGGCATAGGTCTTTCCTGATAGCACACACCCGAGATAGTTCCACTGTGTTGTACCGCGTCAGTTCCTTGTGACCAGCTACGTTCTCGCGGCAAAGACAACTTGTCGTGACAACGCCCACAAGCTGTCCGTCGTGAGACATTCCGCATGCGCGATCTCCCGCGTTTGGCCGATGCAACTCGCCCATCTTGTGGCCCCACTCGACCAGGGCGATGTTGGCTAGCGACAGGTCAATCGGATCAAACGTCACACGATGGAACATTAGTCTCGGTACAGTAATCATCTTCCACCGTCCAAAGCGAGTAGGCGCTGGGGTAGGTCAGGCATGGTCATCACTCACCCTTTCTTACGCTATAGGCTTCAGGTACTCTTCGGACCCAACCCAACGGGCGTGCAATGCAGCTCTCCCCTTATGGACCTCGACAACGTACGCCCCAGGCGTTCCGGCTCCGTTGGGTGCGTGCCCGACCACGTAAACTGTGTCCTTGCCGTAGCGCGCCATGCTGCCAACCCGAAACCGAATCGGCACCTTGGAACGATTCCGAGCGGAGTGGCGATTCCTGAACGCTGCAATACGTGAGCGAATCACATCACGCTCTGTTTTTCCGCAGTCGCCTACCGCAATTGCCTGACATTCCCGGCAGAGGTGGCCGCAGGGATAACCATCCAGGTTAAGCCCAGGAGGCAGCGGGGCAAGGAACTCCAGAGCTTCGTCAAACAGGTATCCCCCGCCAATCAGCGGTCCACCGTAGTACGGACACGCGACGATGCGGTACAACCCGGGCTTGGCTTTTCCGGCACAGAGGAACCGCACGTCGCCGGCCACAACCAGCATGGTTCGCCGGGCGATGTCCGATGCGTCCCGTTCTCCGCAGGCGCAGCACTCGAACGTCTCGTCTTTGTAGCAGCCGTCGCAGCAATCTCCGATTCCGTCAACGTAGGCGCCCTCGCAGTCCGGATCGAATCGCTCGCCACATCTACGGCACTTGATTTTTCTGGCCATGTTCACCCTTTCTCACGCTCCACCTCGAACACACCACCTACGCCACTCGCTTGAAGGAAATCACGCGCACCCAGGGGTTGTCGGCCCATGAACACCCGGGACGGTCGCCGTTCAACTGTTCCCAATACGTTGCAAATCCGATTTGAGCCATCCTCCCGTGATGTTTCTCCTGTAGATCACCAATTCCGTCGGCGATTATGTACGCTATCGAGGCGTCGAGGCTAAAAGCGGGAAACAGTTCCGGCTCTTTTCCTTCGGGATCGTCCTCAAGTCGCAGTTCTCTCTCTATGCCGTATTCCGACAACGACAGCGCCAGCGGCGTGCCACATTTGTCACAGTAAGCCGGCCCGTCGGTCTCTGGAGTGCATCCCGCGAGAATATTACCTCTCTTCCCAGCAAGTTTCGCGGAGTGCTCGTAACAGTACCAGCCGTCGTATTCTTCGCCCTTGGCGTCCTCGGCGTAGTAAGCCTCTTCGGCTTCTTGCCACCCCGGGGACCGCCGAAAGACATCGACACAAACGCCGGGCGTGAATCCTTCCGCTACCGCGTCCTCTTCCGTGATGTTCCACAACCGCTCTACGCGCTCGCCAGTTTTCTCCAGCACCGTGCGGCACGCCCAGCGCGGCATGAACCGCGCGTGCCGATAGACCCACCCTGCGGCCCCGCCACGCTTCGCGGTCCGCTCGGGCTTGTCGAAACGCACTTGCTGGCCGATCGGCTTAAACCGCCACTTGTCGCGGCCGGTGGGCGTCTTGCAGTCGCGGTGCCATTGGCCCCAGATCCAGCAAGCTTCGCGGACCCAGAGCCTCGTTCCAACGGGTCCGTATGGCGACGGTATTACCCTGTAGATTCCATCGCCTGCGGCCAGCGCCCACTGCTGGCCGTGCTCATCCTCGAAGCCCCAACACGATGGATCGTTCCAGTCGGTTCCGGTTGTGCCGCCGGCTCCACGAAAGTCGATGCAGGCCATGTTCACGCATCGCCTGGTCTTGTTCTTGCGGCCTTCGATGATGGCTCGCGGCATCTCGCCACTGAACAGAATGGATTTCTCGGTTGGCATCGAACTACTCCTTCCTCTCCGCGGTCTCGATCAGCACGCTTTCGTCTCCACCGGCATTACCATTCCCTCGACACCGATGTCCGACTTGAACAAAATCGGGTACGGGTTGCGTGCCATATGGCCGAAGTCGTTACGCTCAAGACTCCCCTGGTTCCACATCACACCCGGAATGGCTTGCAACCGCCGGAACATGTGCCCGGCAATCAGCTTGTCGCCAAACGGTTGAAGGCACGGTTTCCCATCGAACGACTTTCCTCCGCACGTCGGACAGTGTTCGTTGCCGACTTCACCGTGGTAGTGGCATGCTTCGCAGCCTTCTCCATCGCAGTGCGGGCACTCTCGGATCAACTCGTAGCAGTCTGGGCAGATTCCGTATCGCTCAACCACGAACGACTCGCGCGGCAATCGACGCCATGGTCCTCGCTCGACCCAAAGCTGCGAGAACGCCTGTGTGGCAGGCGGAATGCGCAGGCCCTCGGCCGTTGTGTCCCGCTCCGCTTTCTCGGCCCTGATAATCGCTCTCCCGTCCGTTCCGTAACCGTGGCCCTCCATCACGAACGGCTCGTCAATCTTCCACCGCGAGCAGCAATCGGGCTTGTCGCAGAATCGCTTGACGAGATGGTCCGTTGTGACCTTCGGACGCACAAGCATTTTCGGCAGTAGCAGCAGGCTACCAGCGGCCGCCATGAACGAACGTCGCGTTACTGTGATTCCCATATCGTCCCTTCCTCCTCCCGCCCTCGCGGGCTACCGTCAGTCACGCTACATCATGTTCACCAAACAGCGTCCTTGCTTCCTGCTTCTGCATCCGCTCCGCTTTGGCGAGGTTCTTCTTCGCGGCGGCAACATACTCATCCTTGATCTCGCAGCCGTAAAATCGGCGGCCGAGTTTCAACGCTTCGTATCCCTCGCTTCCGATTCCAGCGAACGGCGAAAAGACGATCTCGCCGGGGTTCGTGTAGAGCTTCACAAGTCGGCGAATCAGCCCAAGTTGCAGCGGGCAGATATGCTTGGTGTCATCCTCGCCGCGGCCTTCTGCGACGTTGAGTGTGTCGGTTGCCTTGATGTCGGACCACGTCCCCTCGGCCCACTCAATCCAGTCCGTGCGTGTAACCTGCTTAACGGTGCCGGCATCGTCAATGACCGGAATCGCATTCTCTCCTGGTGCGCGAAACTTGATGATGCAATCGTCGAGCGTCCCGCGGCATCGGGCTCTATCGCGTTCCAGTCCGGCAAACTGCAATTCGTGGCTATGCGTGCGGATGGCTTGGGCTTGCGGGTTCTTTCTAATTCGCCAGTCGTACTCGTACACCAATCCAGCCCGCTCTCCAAGTCTCGCGTTCAATCCGCGGAAGTCGTGGAGCCCGACTTCACCCGTCCGCTTGAGCCGCGGGATCTGCATGACGTGGACGCACATTGCCCGGCCGGGTTTCAGCACGCGAGCAATCTGCCGGTAGAAAAACGAAAGGTGAATCTTCGCTTCCCCACGAAAGTCCTCGCTATTGCCGATGTCCTCCGGCTGGCTGGTGTAAGCGTACAACGTGGGAAACGGCGGAGAAAAAACCGCGAAATCAACCGAGGCCGCCGGCATCTTCGCCATGTGCTCGATGCAGTCCTCTTGGACCAGCCGCCATTTTGTTCCGTTCGTCAGAAGTTCCACGATGCCTCCTTGAATATTCGTTCTTGTTCCTCGGTGTCTGCCTGCACCATGCGGGCCTTGCGTAACACGTTCTCCATTAGCGGTCGCTCGATGTCAGTCATCGGCAAGTGCGCGTTCAGCGAGCGCGTTGACCCGACGCGGTTCGACCGCTTCAAGCACTGATGCCAATCCTCGTAGCTATCGTCGCAGGCCGAAAACACCTGCCGTGTTGCCCGCTGGAGATTCAAGCCGAACCCAAGAATCTCAGGCTTGCTGATGATATTCCGCAGTGTGCCGGCCTTGAACGCGGCAATCGCTTCGGCCCTCGCCTCAAACTTCGTATCACCCTTCAAGCTTGCCGCATCGGGCAGCACTTCCTCAAGCCGCTCTTGCTCCGCGTTGAACTTGCACCACACGATGGTGGACTCATCAGGCCATGAGTCGATCAGATCGCGGATGTATCCCGGCTTGAGCGTCTCGATTCGCTCGCCTCGGTAGTTGCCTTTCGCAATCTGAGAAAGCACAGACCGCGACGTGATGCCGCCAATCTTGTCTGCAAACATGCGCCCCTTGCTGCCGAACGCCAACTTTGCTTGTTGGTCAGTCAGCGGAACGTCATGCTCATGAACGACGATCGGCGGGATTGTCTCCGCGTTGTCTTTCCATCCGTAGGTAGCCGGGTTCGTGAGGAAGATGCACCAATGCGACAGGGCTGTGTAGAACGGCCGTAGGGCGTGGTGCTTCAACTCCCACCGCTCCGACGTCTGGCCGCGATTGACAAAGAACCTGGCAAGGAATGCGTTCACGTTTGGGAATGCGTCCATGAATACGGCGTGGTTCGCGTACTCGATACGATCGTTGGGGGCTGGCGTTCCTGTGCAACAA
>JBAYNP010000062.1:0-5331 GCA_041678785.1 Patescibacteria group bacterium
ACGTTTTCAAAAATTACACCACGTTTGCCAGGGACTTGGACATAAACCCATTGCCCATTTTTTAAACTATACTTTTTGGCATCAACGGCCGAAAGATGAATATGGCGTGCGGCGATGATTACACCTTCTTTCAAAACAATTTTGCCTTTTGGTCCGATTAGCGTCGTGCCGACTGATTTTTTGATATCGCCCGAAATTCTAACTGGTGGCTTGATTTTTAATTTGTAGGCATCGGTCAACGAAAGTTCGACTTGAGTTTCAGTACGAACCGGTCCGACAATTCTGACATTTTGAATTTCACTACTGCCATTTTTCAAAGTCACAGTTTCTTTGGCAGAAAATTCGCCTTTTTGAGACAACTTTTTAAATGGCGTTAATTCGTAATTTTTACCAAAAAGCTTGTCTAGATCTTTGCGATCGACGTGAAGATGTCTCGAGGAAACTTCAATTTTGACTTTTATTTTTTTCATTTTATTTAAAAACTTTAGTTAAATCAGCTTTGGTTAATAATCCATGTTGAGCCCCGACTTCTTTCAAAACGCCTTGACTATTGGCCATGCCAAGTTTGAGCGCTTTTTTGATATCTTTATACATCAGCATACCTGAAATAAATCCCGAAGCAAAGGCATCACCCGCTCCCGTCGTATCGACAATTTTTTTAGCCAAAGCTTTGTGATAATATTCTTTTTGATTGGCACTTTCAAAAACATAAGCACCTTTGGCTCCGTCGGTAATAACCACAATCTTTGGTCCGAATTTACTAAGCTTTTTCAAAATTTCACTAACAGATTTTTCATTGCCACCGACCAGCTCTTCGGCTTCGGCTCGATTGACCAATAAAATGTCGACGACTTTCAAATATTTTGCTAGTTTTTTGGCACCGACTAATAACTGTGTACCACCAGGATTCCATGACCAGCCGGTCTGATTTTTTTTGGCATAAGACGCGATATTATCCATCAACTCCGGCCAATTTTTATTTTTGAGCGAAGTCACGTGCATCCAGCGAGTTTTGACATTTTCTAAAGTTTTGGCATCAAATCTTAATTTGCTAGCCGCACCGCGATAGGAAAAAATGGCGTGCAATTTATTTTTTTCGAAACCGCAGATAAAAGAAAAGCCGGTGTGCTCATCCTGATCAGTCTGGACTAGGCTGGTATCAAGTTTTAATTTCTTTAATTCTTTCAAAATATATTTACCGCGATCGTCGTTGCCGACTCGGGTCACCATCCCGGTATTCAAGCCAAAATTATTACAACCGACGGCGGTATTGGCTGCTCCACCACCGAGATTCAAATAAGTTTTTTTGATATCGACTTTAGTGCCTAATTCGAATGACAAAAAAATGTCTTTTTTGCTGTCTTTTAGCAATTTACCTTGATTAACAAAAAAGGTGGTATCTTCGACAACTCCTCCGATGGTGACGACGTCATATTTTTTCATATTTTTTTATTTATTTTTATTAATTATACCAAAAGCTGGAATAAATAAAATAGCCCGCCTTCTCACTTGAAAAGGCGGGGTAAAAAATTTTTCCTATATATCGTACCCGCAGAAGGATTTAATATATATCCTTTTTTGGGAGATAAAGTAATAAACTTTTCTTTTTGATCCAAATCCACTACGACATATAGTGGATCAGAATCAAAGTTATTTTTTGACTGTTGGTAGTTTGTCCAGCAGGTAAATACTCCTGCTGCCAAAGAACCAACCAAGACTACTAAAGTTAAAATAAAAAGTCTCTTATTCACCTCTCCTCCTTAATATTTTTTTCTAAACAAAAGAATAACACAAAAACAACAAAAAAGCAAGCCTCAAAAACTTGCAAACAAACTAAACTATATTTTATTTTTTTAAAACTCAACGCTATCCCCAGCCAGAAAACCAGTCGTCCAACAAACTTGTAAATTAAATCCGCCAGTTGGACCATCGAGATCTAGAATTTCACCCGCGACATATAAATTATCGACAATTTTTGATTGCATTGTTTTCGGGTCAATCTCTTTCAAATCAACTCCACCAGCCGTAATAATTGCTCGATCAAAATCTTCGACACCAGCGACATTTAATTCAAACTCTTTGAGTAAGTGGGCTAATTTATTGCGTTCCTCTTTGGTAATCGAATTTATTTTTTTATCAGGATCAATCTCGGATAACCAAATTATCACTGGGATCAATGATTGTGGCATCAATTTATCGAGACTATTTTTTAGCATTTTATTATTTAACTCTTCGAAGTCACGTAAAATCCGATCTTCAAGCATCGGAAAATCTAACGCGGTTTTAAAATCAATTTTTAGTTTGACTGGACCATTTTCTAATAACTCACCAATTTGTTTGCTAAGTTCCAAAATAATTGGTCCACTCATGCCACGTTCGGTAAAAATCGCTTCACCAAAACGATCAGCAATTTTTTTATCATTTTGCCAAATCGAAATTTCGACATTTTTCAAACTTAAGCCTTCCAATTCTCTGACATAATTTTCTTTGACCCAAATCGGCGACAAAGCTGGTTTTGGCTCGACAATTGTATGACCCAAATCTCGAAGCCAACGATAACCACGACCGTTTGAGCCAGTCGAAGAGTGTGCCAATCCACCAGTGGTGACCAAAAAATTCTTGCCTTCGATTTCAAGTCCATTTACCAAAACAGCTTTGGTAATTTTACCTTTTTCACAAATCAATTTTCTGACATCGACATTGGTTTTAACAAAAACACCATTAAGCTTCATTTGGTTAATCAAAACATCAAGCACATCTTGAGATAAATTACTGGCAGGAAAAACGCGTTGACCACGTTCAGTTTTTAATTCCAAACCAGCTTCTTCAAAAAATTCCATTGTTTCGGCGACTCCAAAACGACTCAGACCTGAAAAAAGAAAACTGCCTTTTGGTCCGAAGTTTTTGACAAATTCGCGAGTATCAAATTCGGCATTAGTCAGATTACAACGACCCTTGCCAGTAATCAACAACTTTCGACCTAAACTATTATTTTTTTCTAACAACAAAACCTCGGCTCCACGTTTTGAAGCTGAGATTGCAGCCATCATGCCAGCTGGTCCGCCACCAACAATGATGAGATCATATATTTTGTTGACTAATTTCATGACGTAAGTATAGCACAATTTTTGGATTTGTCCAGGATCCGGTCCCCGAGCGGAGTCGAGGGGTCGTGTTCAAAACGATTGTCAGTAAATTACCCTTCGACTCCGCTCAGGGACCGAACTTTTTTTGTTTTGTGTGCTCGATAAGTTTTTCTAAAAACGACCCCTCGACAGGCTCGGGGACCGGGATAAATTTTGTTTTGTGAATTGGAATATTGGTTTTTATCAAAAATTTTAACGGCGAAGAGATGCCATCTCTTGGAGAGATGGCATCTCTAACTTGGTTTATTTTGATTTTCTAATTACAAAATTATTTTTATCAAAATGTTTTAAAATTTGAAAGCGCCCAAACGTTTGGGCGCTTTCAAATTTTCCAGAGTAACCGCTAAATCAACAGCTAAAAAATTTTTACTCTATTTTATACAATCTTAATTCATTGACCTGTGTAATTGAAATATAATCCAAATCTTTGTTTGAAATCAAATAATCATACTCACCTATTTTTGTCGGCTCGGTTTGATAATCCAATTTATTTTTTCCTAATCGCTCAACATAAAACTGCGCACTCGGTAACGGCCAGCCATTAAACCATTCAAAAGTCTCATCGGTAGCAATTTTAGTATTTTCGATTTTTAAGTCAGCAATTTTATTAGCCAAAATCTCAATCGAAGCTTGGTTTGAATTATTGATAAACTTATAATCGACTTGGATTATTTTTAAACCAAAACCTAGCAAAAAAATTATCAAAAACAAACTATTAAATTTCTGCCAAAATAAAATTTTATCTTTTTGAATTATAATCAAACTCAAAATTGCACTCGCCACCAAAACACCCGCCAAGAAATACCATCTTTCGCGAATGCCAAAATGAAATACGTCTAGTTTGCTAATAAATAACCAACAAAAAATCAATGTCCCATTTGTCAGCCACAACCACGGTCTTTTATTTTTCTGAATAATTTCATAAAGATAGGCGACTCCCAGATAAAAAAACGGCGGAATCAAAATTATGCCGTACCAATAAAGTTTGGTTTGCATAATCGCCAACGGCAACATAATCACCCAAAACCACAGCAACGGCAATAGCCATTTCTGATTTTTGTAAACCAAAATTTGAATCGCCCCATAAAACATTCCTAAGTAACACGGAATAATCCAAATTCCGTTGGTCAATCTGAAATATTGAAAATAGTGATCCCATCGACCAGTGTGACTTTGAATCGGCTCGGAAATCCGACTCAAAAAATGTTGCATAAAGTATACCTCCCAAAATTCACGCCCAAAAATTATCAACTGATAAATATGCCACGGCAAAACAACAACCAAAATCGCCGTTAAATATCCCAGATAATTTTTCCAATTAAATCGACGCCAAACACCCGACAAAATTAAATACGCCACACAAACGCCGATCACCAAGACACCCGAACTCCCACGAAACATAATTCCTAGCCCCACCATTGCTCCCGAAAGCCACAATAATTTTGGTTTTTCTTCGGCCAATTTCAAAAAGTACAACGACGCCAATGTAAAAAATAATAAATAAGCCTCGAGGTCGCCACTACGAGCCATGTGCTGGTGTAAAAGTGCTGGCGACAGCAAAACGACCACGGCACTTATAAAGCTCAAATGCTTGTTTTTAAAAATCTTTTCTGCTAGTAAATAAACCAAAATAATACTCAACAACAAAAATATTGACGAGAAAAATCGCACACTAAATTCACTGAGTCCAAATATTTTGATCGCCAAGGCTTCGAGCCAATAACCCGCTGGCGGTTTCTCCCAAAAATTATTTTGGCCATCCCAAGTCAAATTTAGATTTCCAGTTTCGACAATATTGTGACTTATCAAAGCATAAATCCCCTCATCCCATTCAGCCAGACTCGCACCACCAAGATTCCAGAAAAAAACAAAGCAACTGGCAACGACTAAAATTGCCAGATAAATATTTCGAGTTTTATCTTGAAAAAACATTAGAATTTTAAAAATCTAATTTGAAGCACTCGCCACATCGCTTCGATAAAAATGTTGGATGAAATTTTTGATTGCCCGAGTCGTCGATCGACAAAAACAATTGGCATTTCAAAATATTTGAAACCTTTTTTCCAGGCACGATATTTCATTTCGACTTGAAAAGCATAACCCGCCGATCTGACTGTTTCGACATCAATTGCCTCCAAAACTTCTCGTCGCCAAGCCGTAAATCCGCCAGTCATATCTTTGATTG
>JBAYNP010000063.1:0-5322 GCA_041678785.1 Patescibacteria group bacterium
CACCAGCGACAAGGCGACTACGGGCGGAACTCGAACTGTGGGAATTCTCAAACAAACCGATATTGATTTGGCTCTCGAAACCATCAAAGCCAAAGTTCTCGAAGAAGGTCTAGCTAAGTTGAACCTTGATTTGGCCGCTCAAGGCGATAGCAATAATTACAAAATCAATCCTGAATTGGTTTTTCAAGAAATTGCTAATCAAAAAATTGACGCTGAGGTCGGCGAAGAAACTAGTGGTTTTGAAATAACGCTGGAATCGAAATTAACGACCGTCGCTATCAATGAAGATAATATTTTTGAAATTATCAAGAATAAACTTGAGAAAAACGTTCCAGCTGGTTACAAACTAAGTGAGATTAATAAAGATGGCTTTGCTTATTCGCTCGATAATTATGATACTGCCAATGGCATCATCACCACCAAAGCTTCTTTGTCTGGCAAGGCAATCGTTAGCGACAAGGACAATTTTATTAATAAAGATGATTTGGTTGGTCTGACCAAAGCTGAACTCGACGATTATTTCTCTCAAAAATCCGATACAATTTCTAAGGCTGATTATAAATTCTCCCCTTTCTGGCTCAAACACGTAGCAAGCAACAAAGATAAGATTAAGATTATTGTTCAATAACAATTTGACATAAAAAGAAGTTTCGTCTATACTTCTTTTACCTGATGAGCGATTGAAATAGTCACCAACTATTTATTCAAGTTGAATCCTTTTTGAAAGGCCAAGCTCTAAAAACAAAGTGCTCTGAAGTTCAGAGAATTTGGGTGGAACCGCGGTTAACCCCGTCCCAAGTATACTGCTTTTTGTATATTTAGGATGGGGTTTTTCGTTAAATTTGACACTTTAAAATAATTATTAAATAACCACAACAATATGAATCAAGAAAATTTAAGTCTTCTGCGCCACTCACTCGCCCACATCATGGCCGAGGCTGTTTTAAAACTTTATCCAAACACCAAATTTGGAATTGGCCCCGAAATCGAAAACGGATTTTATTATGATTTTGATTTGGCCGACAAAATGGTTCCTGAAGATTTGAACAAAATCGAAAAGCAAATGAAAAAAATCTTGCAATTAAAATTTGATTTTGAGCAAAAAAATGTTTCCATTGCCGAAGCAAAAAAAATATTTGCCGACCAGCCATACAAGCTCGAATTAATCGATGGCCTCAAAGCTGATGGCAATACTGAAGTTTCGATTTATACTTCAAATGAATTTCAAGACCTGTGTCGTGGACCTCACGTCCAATCAAGTGCTGATCTCAGAAAAACCGCTTTCAAACTTCACAAACTCGCTGGTGCTTATTGGAAAGGTAGCGAAAAAAATCCGATGCTAACTCGAATTTATGCCCTCGCTTTTGAAACTCAGGCTGAGCTAGATGCTTATCTGACACTTTTGGAAGAGGCTGAAAAACGCGACCATCGCAAACTTGGCAAAGAATTAGAGCTTTTCTCTTTTCATGATGAGGGTCCTGGTTTTCCTTTTTTCAAACCAAAAGGTATGGTCATCTGGAATGAACTCTTGAACTATTGGCGCAAGGCTCATACCAACGCCGGCTACGAAGAAGTCAAAACTCCGATCATGCTCTCACGCAAACTTTGGGAAACTTCGGGTCATTGGGAAAACTATCGCGAGAATATGTATGAGACCAAGATCGACGAACTCGAATATGCTATCAAACCAATGAATTGCCCGGGTGGGATGCTGATGTATCAAGAAGACATTCATTCTTATCGTGAATTACCTTTACGCTGGGGTGAAATCGGCTTAGTCCATCGTCATGAATTGTCGGGCGTTTTGTCAGGACTTTTTAGAGTGCGTGTTTTTCACCAAGATGATGCTCATATTTTTATGCGCCCCGATCAAATTAAAGACGAAATTCTGGGTGTTTTAAATTTGGTTGATAAAATGTATTCGACTTTTGGCTTGTCTTATCATCTCGAATTATCCACCAAACCAGCTAAAGCAATTGGTAGCGATGAAGCTTGGGAAACGGCTACTAAAGGACTTAAGGATGCTCTAGATAGCGTTGGTAAAGAATATAAAATTAACGAAGGTGATGGGGCTTTTTATGGTCCAAAAATTGATATTCATATCAAAGATGCTCTTGGTCGCACTTGGCAGTGTGGTACCATCCAGCTCGACATGAATTTACCAGAAAGATTTAATCTTACCTATGTTGATAGTGACGGCTCGGAAAAACGACCAGTCATGATTCATCGTGTTATTTTTGGATCAGTCGAAAGATTCTTTGGAATTTTAATTGAACACTACGCCGGTAAATTCCCAACTTGGCTCTCACCAGTACAAGTAAAATTAATTTCGGTCGGCCAAAATCATGTCGAGCATTGTCAAAAATTAGCTCAGGAATTTAGAAAACATGAGATTCGAGTCGAAGTCGATGCTAGTGACGAGTCTGTTGGCAAAAAAATTAGAAACGCCGTCATGCAAAAAACTCCCTACATGCTCGTCATTGGCGATAAAGAAATGCAAAGCGATAATCTTTTCGTCAAACTTCGCGATGAAGAAAATCTAATTGAAATGAGCCAAGAAGATTTTATTAAACGAATCAAAGATGAAAGTCAAATCAGTTATTAAATATCACCTAGTCATTCTCGGATGTCAGATGAACAAGTCCGATGGCGAACGCATTCGCTCAGTTTTAGATACCTTAAACTTCAAAGAAGTTGAAGATAAAAAGAAAGCGGACCTACTAATCTATGTTGCCTGTTCTGTCAGACAAAGTGCCATCAATCGTGTTTATGGTCAAAGCGCCCAATGGGGCAAACTTAGAAAAGCAAAAAAATTAAAAACGATTTTGACTGGTTGCCTGACAAGTTTTGATCAAGAAAAAATTGCCAAACGCTTTGATCTAATTTTGGATATCAAAGACTTGGCTAATTGGCCATCAAAAATTGGCAATCTTTTTGAAATTGAAAAATCAGATTTGAAATGCAATTCCTATCTGGCAGTTCCAGCTCATTATGAATCTGAGTTTTCGGCTTATGTCCCCATTATGAATGGCTGTAATAATTTTTGTAGCTATTGCGTCGTCCCCTACACTCGTGGACGCGAAATTTCTCGACCGGTCAAAGAAATTATTACTGAGATTAAAAAATTAGTTTCAGAAGGTTATAAAGAAATAATTCTCGTTGGTCAAAACGTCAATAGTTATGATGGTGGTGTCGGCTTTCCAAAGTTGTTAAAAATGGTCAATGCGATCAAAGGTGATTTTTGGATTCGTTTCGTCACCTCGCATCCCAAAGATATGTCAGCTGAACTAATTAAAACTATTGGCCAATCCAAAAAGGTTTGCGAATATCTACACATCGCCGTTCAATCTGGTAACAATGTCATTCTAAAAAAAATGAATCGCAAATACACCATCAATCATTATAAAGAACTAATTGAAAAACTTCGGACTGAAATTAAAAATACTCGCCACAGAATTTTGAAACAAGCGATGATTTCGACCGATATTATTGTGGGTTTTCCTAGTGAAACCAAAAAACAATTTGATGACACCGCTAAGTTAATGAACGAAATTAAATTTGATCTCGCTTATATCGCTCGCTATTCACCACGCCCAGGCACGGCCGCTGAAAAACTAAAAGACAATGTCAGTCCACTCGAAAAACAAAGACGTGAGTATGTTTTAACTCAAATTTTAAAACAAACCGCCTTAGAAAATAATCAAGCTTATCTCGATCAAATCGTCGAAGTTTTGGTCGAAGGCAAAACCAAAAATAACCATAAATATCTTGGCAAAACACGAACATTTAAAAATGTTAGTTTTGCTAGTAGAAAAAATTTAATCGGACAATTTGCTAAAATAAAAATTACCCAAGTCGGCTCTTGGGGAATTTCTGGTGATTTAATTTAAAATTCGGTCCCTGAGCTTGCCTGCGGTGAGCTTGCCGAATCCGTCGAAAGGTTGAGTCAAACTAATTTTTTTATGTTTGGCTTTTTTAATTAAAATCATTAACAAAACAAACATCGCAATCAAAACCAAAGATAAATAAATTAATCCAAATTGATTTTGAAATTTTAAAACATAATTATAAACTCCATGCAAAATAACTGCCACAATTAAACCTTCAAAAATACAGATTTTATTTTTGCGTTCAAACTTAGCTTTAGCCATAAAATAACCCATAATTCCACCAACCAAAGCATGCATTAGCGTCGAAGTAGCAAATCTAAATAGAACCGCTCGACCTCCAAAAGCAACTACTGACATAAAATTTTCAAACGCAGCTACTCCCAAACCAGCCGTCACACCATAAATAATCCCATCAAGGTGTTCATCATAGGCTTTATTAAAATAGGCACCGACAATTACAGCCAAGAACTTTATTCCCTCTTCAAAAAAAGCTACCAAAATAAAAAGATAAAATAATTGATTTAATAATAAATTAGCGAAGATACCTTCAAAAATTTGAGTCCAACCTAAATATCTAAATAATAAAACGATTGAACTAAAAATAATCGCTAAAATAAAAACTTTAAAAATTATTTTTGGAGGCTCTGGTTTTTCCCAATCATAACGAATAAAAAACCAGATCCAAAATAAACTCGGCAAAAGAGAAATTACTAACCAAATAATAAAATTAAACATTCTATTTATGTTTTTTAGATCCCCTTTCAAGGGCAATCTCCTTTTTTATTAATCCATCACTATTACTTTCAACTTCAAGCTGGCCATCAACCATTTGATAATCTTCTTTTTCACTAGTTAATAGATATTGTTTTTCACGATCAACCAAAAAACCATAATGCCCATCAGAAATTGTAACTTGAGTCATCAAAAGTTTACCAAATTTTTTGTCAAAGAGTCGCACAAGAGCATGAGAAATTCCTTGTTTATCATCCTGATCAAAAACCTTGCCCCATGGTCTAGATCCTGGTTTATGTGCTAAAAAGACAAATGTTGTTAATAAAATAGTATGTAATAACAACAAACCCAAAAGATATATACTCGGTGAAATTAGTAAAGAAACGACCGTAACACCAAAACCAAGAAAAGCAATGTAATTACTAATTTTTCTTTCTCTGATTTGTTGTTTAATTTTTTTTAATTCTTCATTTTTTTCTTTGACAGTAGCTTGTTTGTAACTCTCCCAATTATCAAATTTAGTCTTAATCTTTTTAGTATAGCCCAAAACTCCCACCAAACCATTTTTTAAATCCATCGGCACATCAAAATTAATCAGACTTTCATCATCTTTTGATTTGGTTTCTATTTTTTGATCTTTATCTTCTACTAATAAATTGATTTCCTCGCCTAAATATATTTTTTGATATATTTTTTTAAC
>JBAYNP010000064.1:0-5231 GCA_041678785.1 Patescibacteria group bacterium
ACCACAGCCGTAAAACCTCAACACCCAAATACATCAAAATCGCCGTCAGGCCCAGACCCGCCAAAGAGACCAATAAAAATTTGCCAAATTGTTTACCATAATCTTTGGACGTATTTTCAAACGTCCAGATTTTGTTCCAATAAAAATTATTGACCACCGCCAGAATAAATGAAATCGAACCGGCGACGACCGGATTAAAATTTAAAAACTCTACCAAAAGATAGAGCAAACCCAAATCAATGACCGCCCCGCTCGTACCGACGAGACCGTATTTTATAAAACAAATTAAGTTTTGGCGATTTTTAAAAATATTCGTCAATTATTTTTTAGCTTTTTGCCAAGCCGTCTTTCAAAAACTTGATCGCTTCGACTGGTGTCGGATCGATTTTATTCAAAATTCCAAGATAATATGAAACCCACATTCCGAGATAAACCAGATGGAAAACTTGCTCGAGCTTGGTTTCAAAATCGGTCATAATCGCTAATTGTTCCAAACCTCTTTTGTCCCAAATCTGTTTCAAAATCTCCCAACGAATTTCATTGCGTGGATAATCCAGCGAACTTTCGAGACTGACCATGATCAAATCTTTTTTGGCTTCGGGAAATTCATAGCCGACCGTCGCGTTGTGATTTGACTCTGGCACTTCTTCATAAAATGCAAACTGCTTGCTAGTCTCATTGACGTCTTGCTTGAATCTTCGAGCAACTGTACTGAGAAATCCCGCTCCGTGAAAAACTGGAATTTTATTTTGTAATTTCTGAGCAATTTCAAATGCTAGATTTTCGGCTTCGTTTTCATCGGCACAATCAGCACTGACGCCGTCAATATTTTCGATAATTCTTTCCCATATATTTTTATCGAGATCAATCAAATTCAATTTCGCCAAAATCACCGCCACCGTCGTTAGCATCACCCCCGAATTAACTCTCGGCTGATCACATTCACTTTGATAATTTAATTTAAAAAATGGAATTTTATTTTTCAAACTTTCAGCTTCGATTTCGCCACCAGAGCTGATGGTCAAAATTTTGGCACCCAATTTTTTGGCATCATTCAAGCAAGCCAAAGTCTCTTCGGTATTGCCTGAAAAGCTACACACAATCACCAGAGTCTCGGGATCGACAAATCTCGGCAAAACATAGTCGCGACAAACGAGCATCGGAATTTCGATTTCATTTTCAAAACAAGCTCGAATCAAATCCCCACCAATCGCCGAGCCACCCATTCCACAAAAAACAATATTTTCAAAACTCCCAATTTCTGGATTAAATTTTACTAAATCGGCCAAGGTTGCCTTGATCTGCTGGCTATAATTTTTCAAGTCCACAATCATTTTATGCTTGTCTAATTCGAGATTTAACATATAGTTTAATTAATTCTAATGCCTCCATTCTAGCATTTTGGGATTATAAAATAAAGCTTAATTCAAAATCCACAAACCGTAATTCAAATAAGCCGCGAAACTTACCCAGAGAATATATGGCACCAAAAGCCAAGCTGCTGATTTTGAAATTCTAGCAAAAATAGCAATCGTCGCCAAAATCGCGACCCATAAAATAATGACTTCAATAAAAGCCACCATCGGATTTTGCATCCCAAAAAAGATAATCGACCACAAAGTGTTTAACACCAACTGACCAATAAATATACTGAGAGCATCTTTGACTTCTGGGCGTTTCAAACCTTTCTGCCAAACTAGAAAAACAGCAATTCCCATCAAGGCAAATAAAATTGTCCACACTGGCGCGAATAGCCAAGCTGGTGGGTTCAAAGCTGGTTTGACTAATCCAGCAAACCAAACCGGAATGGCTGGGGTAGTAAAAATTGAGCCGATCATTCCGGCAAGTTCGGCGACGAGAATACAGACAATGAGTTTGATAAAATTTTTGTTTTGCATGGTTTTTGATTAATTTTTATTTAATTTTTAAAATGTTTTTGACTTATCCACACCCGTATTGACTTTTTCATTTTTTTGATATATATTATATTTGATGTTTGGAGGGCCCTGGCCCTGTCACGGCTACATCCAAGCTGTACCCAAGCATCACAATAAAATATCACGCTGTGGTATTTTTTTGTTAATCTTTTTCTGGATTACCGCTATGTAAAATTCTTTTGCTATTTTCTTTATCAATTCCCCAAAAAGGAATAATGCTCCAAAAATGTTTTTCTCCACCAAAAACTTCTTTGACTATTACTTTAACTCTCACAGAATCAATTACTGCAATAAATTCATAATAGATGACATCTTTTAAAATATTTTTCCATTTACTATTTATTTTTTGCTCTTCAAATCTTTTGATTTCATAAACACCCTGTACTGTATGCGATTTTTTCAAAACCTTAGGTGCAAAAGATAGCAATTTAAGTCTAGCATACTGATCTTTTTGAGGTCGAGCAATTCTGTCTGCTTTGAATTTTAGATGTTTTAATCCTTTGGAATTAAAAATGATTTCTTCGCCAAAATAAGGGCAATGAATTTTACAAATCGAAGTATAAAATTCTTCAGCCTCATTTTTTATTTTATCAAAATCATCACAACTAAAATTAAATTTTCCCATTTTTTATTTTTGTTTTAATTACTTTTTATTTTATTCCCGCTTTAAAAACACTCTCTCCTGCCACCGCTCCTTCAGCACAAGCCGTGATAATTTGTTTGAACCCATTCGAACCAGTCGTAATGTCTCCAGCTGCCCAAACATTTTTGATATTGGTCGCCTGAGCCGAATCAATTTTGATATAGCCTTTTTTGTCCAATTCAACTCCCAAGCTTTGAGCTAACTCATTCGCCGGGCTAGAACCGATTTCGACAAAAAGATTATTGACTTCGATTTCTTGATCGTTATCTAAAATAACTTTCTCTAATTTTTCTTCGCCGATCAGTTCTTTAATACTCGCCTGATAAATTATTTCGACTTTTTCAAGTTTATTAATTTCGTCAATCCACATCGGTTCGGCTTTTAATTCTTGACCACGATAAACCAGAAAAACTTTTTGAGCGACTTCGGCCAGATAAATTCCCGCCGTCACCGCACTATTTCCCCCACCGACAACCATCGCGATTTTATCTTTGGCAAACATCCCATCGCAGGTACTACAATACGAAATCCCCTTGCCAAGAAATTTCTTTTCATTATTTATTTCCAATCGCTGACGATTGCTCCCAGTCGCCAAAAGAAGTTTTTTGCCAGCTACCTGCTGACCATCTTCGAGATTGGCTACAAAAAACTCACCATCTTTTTCAAGTTTGATCACCTTACCAAAAACTAGCTCAGCTCCCAGACCAATGGCTTTCTGACGCATTTTTCCCATGAGCTCAAAGCCTCTTATTTCGTCTTCTGAGGGGTAGTTGGAAACCTTATGTGCTTCCGCTGCTAAACCACCCAAAACATCGCCTACAATAGCGTTTGAGAGCTTGTAACGCGAAGCATAGATCGAGGCGGTCAAACCAGCTGGCCCAGCACCAATAATTAATAAATCATGAATCTTTAAATCGTTTTTTAGCATAAAACTTTTATAATTTTCTGTAATTCTAACTACTAGCAAAAATCTTTTATTTTATCACTTCTTCAAGTTCTGATTTAATTAAATCTTTCGGTCGAAAACCAATAAATTCTTTGATTACTTTGCCGTTTTTGAAAAGCTTCATATTCGGAATACTTTGAATCTGATATTCCATCGCTAGGTTTTGATTTTCAGGAACCTCGGTATTAATTTTTCCAATTTTAATTTTACCATCAAACTCGCTCGCTAATTGATCGAGGACTGGAGCCATCATCTGGCACGGTCCACACCAGGGTGCGAAAAAATCTACCAAAACTGGTAAGTCTGATTTCAAAACTTCAGTTTCAAAATTTTGAGCGTTAAATTCAAGTGCATGTGACATTTATTTTAAGTTAATTTTTATTTCCAATTCTTCAACATTTCCAACTTCATTTTGATTCCAGTTCCGAAAGCCCACATACATAATACCCAAGTCGCCAACCAACCAATCACTGGCAGGCAGCCGACCAAAGAAATTAAAATCAAACCGATCAAGAAACTAAATAATAGGTGTAATTTTTGCCATTTGAAAGCATTAGTAATCAAACGACCAATTACAATTGCTGCTAAAATACCTGCTAAATATAAGCCAATAAAATATAAAACCAAACCAATCAAAGCAACTGAAATCCCAATCAAGGTAAACATTAAAAAAATAACAATAACCGGAACCATAAATAACCATAAAACTCCGCGACCAAAATTTTTCCAGAAATTAGCCTGCATAGTTTTATTAAATTCAGTAACTAATTTTGGCATCAAAAGAATCAATAACAACCCAACCAAAAATGACGACAAAAATTTGACCAACATTCCAAAACCAATCAAATCTTTCATATTCTTATTCCATTTGGCTGCCATCATCTGACTTTTTTGATTAGTTCTATTTTCAAGCGGTTTATAATTAGTTTCACCTAAAATTTTAGCACCAGAAGCAATTTCTGCTGGACTGATAGCTTTGTATACCAAATCACCTGTAATTTCAGCATTGTTTGTTATTTTAAATGGTTGGTTACTTTCGTTAACCACTTCAATATCAGCACTACCACTAATTTTATTATTGATAGTTAAATTATTAACTGACGTTTCGAGATTACCACCAATTGGTCCATCAATTTTTAAAACATTCCCTGCAAAAGTTAAATGACGTCCAACTTCAGCCATCGAATTAACAACTAAGCTATTACCTGCTGCCAAAACATTTTTACCAATTTTACCTTGAATATCAATTACCGAACCCATTGCCCTGACATTGCCTTCGACATTTCCTCTGATAATAATATTATTACCAGCTGCAAAAACGTCTCCGCGAACATCACCTGAAATTGTAATCACTTGACCAGCTACAAAAACATCACCGTTGATTACACCAGCCACATCAACCGTTGTCCCAGCGGCATAAAAATTACCACTAGTCTCACCTTCCCAAAGAACCGATTCGCCACTTTTAGAATTAAAAGCTTGACTTGTCATTGGTACAGCAATAACAACAATTGCCAAAACCATAACTAGCCAAAAACTAAATTTTTTGTACATAATTTTTGATTATTTTTTTTAAACTACCACTACATTATATCACAAAAACTAATTTGTATAAAAAAATACCGGATCTTGGCAGGCGTGGAGGGAATCGAACCCCCGCCACAGGTTTTGGAGACCCATATACTACCATTATACGACACGCCCA
>JBAYNP010000065.1:0-5218 GCA_041678785.1 Patescibacteria group bacterium
TTAATTTTGCCAATCCCGATATGATTGGTCATACCGGTAATCTAGAAGCTGGAATCAAAGCTTGTGAGGTTGTCGATGAGATGCTGGGTAAGATTGTGGCTGAAGTCAGAAAGAAACACGGCACGATTGTAATTACGGCTGATCATGGTAATATCGAGGAGATGATAAATCTTAAAACCAACGAAATCGTGACGACTCATACTAAAAATCCGGTGCCATTTATTGTGATTAGTGACGAGGCGGTCAGACTTAATTCAAAAGGTAATCTAGCAAATGTTGCCCCGACAATTTTGGATTTGATGGGTGTCAAAGCTCCAAAAGAAATGACGGGAAAATCGTTGATTAAATAATTCTAAAATGTCTACCAAAATAAAACCATTTGTTTTTGTAATTTTGAGTGGCTGGGGGATTGCTCCAGCTTCTTCGGCTAACGCCATTAGTCTGGCCAAAACGCCAAACTTTGATCGTCTAGCTACTAATTACAAAACACTTAGTCTCGAGGCGGCTGGGAATGCGGTCGGACTTCTTGACGATGAACCTGGTAATTCCAAAACCAGCTATCTTAATATTGGAGCGGGAAAAGTTGTTTATGAAATTTTGCCAAAAATAAACGTCGCCATCAAAGATCGCAGTTTTTTTGATAACCCCGTTTTGATTTCAGCAATCGAAAATTGTCTGGAAAATAATTCAGCACTACATCTGATGGGCCAAATTTCAGAAAAAAATGAACACAGCTCAGTCAATCATTTGTATGCCTTAATTGATTTGGCTCGCAGTAAAGGGGTCGAGAAAATTTATTTACATTTATTTTTGGATGGAATTACGACCGACAAAAAAGACGGACTAAATCAACTGGAAAAAATTCAAGAGCATTTGAATGGAATTGGTGTCGGAAAAATCGCGACAATTCATGGTCAAAATTATGCGATGAATCGCGATGGTTTTTGGGATAAGACCGAAAAAAGTTATCGAGCGATTGTCGAAGGTAAATCAGAAAGTTCGAGCGTCAACGCCTTGAAGTTGATTGAGCAATCTTATGCTAGCGAAGTCTATGACGACGAAATGGTCCCAGTAGTGGTGACTGACGGTGGAAAAGTGGTTGGCAAAATATCGGATCATGACTCAATTATTGGTTTCAATTTTAGAGCTGACAGAATGAGACAACTTGCTTGTCCGTTTATTGATGCCGAGTTTAATAAATTTAAACTTAAAAAATTGTCCGGCATAAAATTCGTCGGTATGATTAGATATTGTTCGGATTTTGCAATGGAATTTGCTTTTGACAAAGATGAAGTAAAGGTTGCTTTGCCATTTATTTTGGAAGAAAAACATATCAATCAAACTTATCTAGCCGAAGGAGACAAGTATATTCAGTTGATTAGTTTTTTGAAAGGGAATATCGATAAAGAATTATCCTTGGCTAAAAATTTAATTCTTCCCGAAGACAATATTCCAAAAGCAATTGTTCACGCTATTGTGGACGAAAAAAGTGAATTTGTAGCTACTAATTTTTCGCTGGCCGACAAAGAAGCTGGTGAAGGTGACTTAAAAAAAACCATCAAAGCGATTGAAAAAATTGACAGCTATCTAGGTAAAATTACTGATGCCGTCATTGAAAAACAAGGCGTGGTTTTAATTACCGCTGATCATGGAAATATCGAAGAATTTTCTAATTTACAAAATGGTGCCATTGAAAAAGAAAATTCAACCAATCCCGTCCCGTTAATTTTAGTTGGTGAGCGTTGGGGTCAAGACAAAGAATTGGGTGAAGGAAAAATTGATTTGAGTTTAATAAAGCCGACCGGAGCTTTGTCAGATATTGCACCGACAATTTTAAAAATTTTGGGAATCAAAAAACCCAAAGAAATGACTGGAAAATCTTTGATTTAAAATTATGCCAGAATTACCCGAAGTCGAAACAATAAAAAACGATTTGGACAGTCTGTTGGTCAATAAAAAAATTAAAGCTGTCAAATTTTTAGATGATAAAAAAGCTTCAAAAGATCAGAAGCTTTTTTTGGCACAGACAGTTGGAGTTAAAATCAAAGCAGTCAGGCGTCGCGCCAAAATGATTATTATTGATTTAAGTAACAAAGATCATTTGATCGTCCATTTGAAAATGACGGGACAATTAATTTTTGTTACCAAAAATACAATCGCTGGTGGGGGACATCCGATCAAACATGATTTGACCAATTTACCAAACAAATCGACACGAATAATTTTTGATTTTAGTAACGGTTCAAAATTATTTTTTAACGATACTCGAAAATTCGGCTGGATCAAGTTGGTTAATTCGGAAGAGCTCAAAGCAATCGAAGATAAATATGGGCCAGAGCCGTTGGACAAAAATTTTAGGCCACATGATTTTTACAAATTGATTTATCAAAAAAATATTCCGATCAAACCACTTCTACTAGACCAAAAAATAATTGCTGGTATCGGCAATATTTATGCTAGCGAAGCCTGTTTTTGTGCGGGAATCAATCCGCTTCGCAAGGCGAGTGATTTAACTCAAGCTGAAATTAAAAAACTTTACAACTGCATTATCAGAATTTTAACTTTGGCAATTAAAAAAAGAGGCACCTCATCGGAAACTTATGTTGATGCTTTTGGACGACAAGGTTCGATGAATAATTTTTTAAAAGTTTATCAACGGGCGGGTGAAAAATGTTTGAATTGTGGTGGGGTTATTAAAAAAATCAATCAGCGACAACGCTCGACGTTTTATTGTGAGAAATGTCAGAAATAGTTTTTTTTAAACCAACACCCACGTCAAAACAACTCCCAAAACAATTCCCGCCAAAATTTCGGAATAGGTATGACCGACACTTTCGGTTTGCAAAGCGAAATTTTTTTGGTTGTCTATCGGAAGTTGCTTAATTAGTTTATTGATCGCGATGGATTGTTTTTCAGTAACCATTCGCAGGCCAGTAGCATCGCGCAGAATTAGGATTGAAAAAACCAAGCAAATCGCGAATGGAATCGAGTTAATTCCAGATTGAACAGCGGTGATCGTCGAAATTGAGGCTACTAGGGCAGCGTGAGATGACGGCATCCCACCATAGGAATTTAAGACGCTTTTTAGATTAAAATTGCCCTTGATGCTGTCGGTGACTAATTTTAAAATCTGACTAATAATGATAATTGTCAACGGGACAAGAATGAATTTATATGGCATAATAGATAGAGATTAATTTTTATATTATGGATTATATTTTAAGTTTAGTTTTTGGAATCGTCCAGGGCATAACTGAGTTTTTTCCGGTTTCGAGTTCGGGGCATTTGATTCTACTGCACGAATTGACGCATTTTAATTTGAGCGACAATTTAGCTTTTGATGTTGCCCTTCATTTTGGGACGTTTTTAGCGTTAGTTTTATTTTTCTACAAAGATTTAATTAAATTACTCTCAGCCTGGTTAAAAAGTTTTTCTAATTGGCAGGTTAAAAGCGATTTTGATCAACGTCTGGCGTGGCTAATTTTGGTCGCGATTATTCCAGCGGGAATTGCCGGTTATTTTTTTGAGAGTCAAATCGAAAGTTTGTTTTACCAGCCGTGGATAATTGCTTTAATGTTGATCGTGGTAGGAATTTTGTTTTTAATTGTTGAACGACTTAATTTGACCCAGCACGATTTAAAAAATCTGACTTGGAAACAATCACTCCTGATTGGTTTGTCACAAATTTTAGCATTTATTCCAGGGACATCACGTTCGGGTATTACTATTATAGCAGGAATGAGCACAAAATTAAATCGTGAACAGGCAACACGTTTTTCGTTTTTGATGTCGACACCCTTGATTTTTGGAGCGAGCTTGTCCAAAGGCTTAGATTTAGTTAAAATTAGTCTGAGCCAAAAAGAAATTTTGATCTTTATGATCGGGTTGATTTCTTCGACGGTGGTGGGTTATTTGGCCATAAAATATTTGCTCAAGTTTGTCAGTAAATATAGATTGGATTTCTTTGCTTATTATCGTTTTGCTTTGGCAGGTATAATTATAATTTATTTATTAATCATATGAGTAACTTGATCGACAAATTAGTCGAAGAGGGATATTTGGAAACGCCGAGAATTATCGACGCTTTTGAAAAAATAAAGCGTGAGAATTTTTTGATCAACTTCGCCAAAAATCAAAGCGAAGAAAATGAGCCAGTTTCGATTGGCTTCAACCAAACAGTTTCTCAGCCATCGACAATTGCATTTATGTTTGAACTTCTTCAGCCAAAAGTGGGTGACAAAGTTTTGGATATTGGCTCAGGCTCAGGCTATACGACTGCCTTGTTTTCTCAGATTGTCGGCGAAACCGGAAAAGTTTTTGGAGTTGAAATTATCGAAGAGCTGAAGGATTTTGGTGAGCAAAATGTAAAACAGAATTATGATTTTGTCGAGCGTGGAATTGCTAATTTTGTTGTTGCTGATGGTTCGAAAGGTCTACCAGAAAAAGCACCATTTGACGTGATCCATGTGGCCGCCGCCGTTCTTGAAGCCCCACAAGAATTATTGGACCAATTAGCTCCGGGAGGCCGAATGGTTTTGCCGGTCGGGGAGTATTGTCAAGAAATTTATTTATTTATCAAAGATAAAAATGGTCAGATTAAACAGGAAAAATATCCTGGGTTTAGTTTTGTGCCTTTAGTTAGTAAAAAAGATTAAAAATATGAAATTGATTTTAAAAATAATTTTAGCATTAATAATTTTGTTGTTGCTCGCAGGAGTAATTCTTTTAAATTTATTGAGTGCACCAACAAACTTTGATGCTGGTAAATTAGATCAAGGAGTTTTTAAAATTGAAGAAGGCGAAGGGGTGAATGCGATTAGTCAACATCTCAAAGAAGCTGGTTTGATAAAAAATAAATTCGTCTTTGAAACTTTTGTCTGGCTGAAAAAAGTCGAAGGCAATTTCAAGGCCGGAGAATACAAAATTGATCAAGCTAAAAATATCATAGATTTAGTTAATATTTTGACTGGAAAAAACTTTTTGACTGGTGATCAAAAAATTACATTTATTGAAGGTTGGAATAATCGTGAAATTGATGCTTATCTTTTTGAAAAAGGAATTTTGAAAGCAGGGGAATTTCTAGATCGGGTCAATCTGCTGACAAAAAAGAAAGTGGTCGAATACGATTTTTTGGTGGATAAACCAGCGGGGATTGATCTCGAGGGTTATATTTTCCCAGATACTTATCATATTACGACGACGGCCACGGCTGAAGAAA
>JBAYNP010000066.1:0-5135 GCA_041678785.1 Patescibacteria group bacterium
CTTTCCACCTTTTTAGACAAAAAGGTGGAGCCAAAAACTGGCTCACTGGTTTCGTTCATAATAAATTCTAAGTTTTGTTCTCATTATTTTCTGAAACTCGCCCAGACTAACTGCAAAAGGATTTTAATGCAGTTAGTCTGTTCTCAAACATCAGAAAATTTTTCCCAAAGGGAAAACCATTCAGAACAAAACTTGAATTTTTAATTCACTCAACCAATGTTCGCATTTATTTAAATAAAAGTCATTAATTAATAGATTTTGCCTGACGGTTATTGCCACCCCAAAAACCTCGGGTGCTTTTGAAAATTTTTAATATAATTTTTAACCTTTAGTGGTTTTTGTGATAAAATAGAATAAGTCATTTTTAATTAAAAACTATGAGCCTTATCGAACAAAAAACAATTGAATATTTTTCTAAAAAACATGGTATCAATAACCAGGTTACAAAAGTAAAACATTTATCACAGATTACCGCTTTGGTTTATGATTATAATATGGCAGTGGTTGAATATGAACGCGAAAAAGACCAATACAAAAAAAATCAAATTAAAACCGACCTGGATTATATTGAAAACAAAATTTCTAAAATATTAAAATAAATTTGTTATAAATAGATATGAAAATAGACAAAAGACCAATTGCCCTGATAATTCTTGATGGGTTTGGGATGGCACCACCTCGAGAAACTAATGCGATTAGTCAAGCCAAAAAACCATTTTTTGATTTGCTAATTAAAAATTATCCGACGACTTTGATTGAAGCTTCGGGACTAAGTGTTGGTTTGCCACAAGGTGAGTTTGGCAATTCCGAAGTGGGACACTTGACTCTCGGGTCGGGAATTATTCGCTATCAAAGTTTACCACGAATCGACAATACAATTTTTAACGGTTCTTTTTTTAATGCTCCAGGTTTAGAAAAAATTGCCGAAGGTCTGCATCAAAATAAAAATTCGAAATTACACCTGATGGGACTCTTGGGAACTGGGGGAGTTCACAGCCATCAGCGACATTTAGAAGCATTACTTCAATGGGCGGATCAACAAAAATTAAACGATCGAGTTTATCTGCATCTTTTTCTCGATGGTCGCGATACCGACAAACAAAGTGGTTTGCGATTTATGCAAGACATTTTGAAATTTTGTAAAAAAAACGATGTCGGTCGAGTCGCTTCGATCGGTGGTCGTTATTATGGAATGGATCGCAATCATAATTGGGACAGAATTGAATTAGCTTATCGGGCAATTGTCGAAGGTAAGTCCAAGAATATTTTTAATGATCCAATTATAGCTATCGAAACAGCATATGAAAATAAAATTTTTGATGAAGAAATTAAGCCGACGGTAATTGTCGATAAAAATGATCAACCGATAGCGACGATTGATTCCGGCGATAGTCTGATATTTTTTAATTTTAGAGCTGATCGCGCAATTCAAATGACTCAAGCTCTAAGTCAAAAAAAGTTCAATGAATTTGAAACTAAAAAATTAAATCAGCTTTCGATTCTAACTTTTACTCAATACGAAGATGATTTACCCGTTGATGTTTTGTTTGCTCAACAAAGAATTGAAAATCCACTAGCGAGAATTTTGAGTCAACACAAATTAAAACAAATTCATTTGGCTGAGACTGAAAAATATGCCCATATTACATATTTCTTAAACGGGGGACGTGAAGAGCCTTTTGCTGGCGAAGATCGAATTTTGATTCCATCACCCGATGTCACTTCTTATGATAAAAAACCAGAAATGTCGGCTGGTGAGCTGACAAAAAATATTTTGAAAATTATTGAAAATAATAAGCATGATTTTCTAGCGATCAATTATGCCAATCCTGACATGGTGGCTCACACGGGAAATGTTTCGGCTACAGTCAAAGCTGTTGAATTTGTTGATCAATGCTTATCGAAAATTATTCCAGCGATCGAGAAGAAGGGTGGAGTGGCTTTTGTTGTTGGTGATCATGGTAACGCTGAAGAATTAGTTAATTTATTGACTAAGCAAGTTGATAAAGAACACAACGTTTATCCAGTACCATTTATTGGAGTAGGT
Source organism: Patescibacteria group bacterium (assembly GCA_041678785.1). Taxonomy (GTDB): domain Bacteria; phylum Patescibacteriota; class Patescibacteriia; order UBA2591; family JBAYNP01; genus JBAYNP01. The sequence goes on from JBAYNP010000066.1 coordinate 2,048, forward strand.
TCGAATAATCGCAAAGGAAATTTTAATCAAAAAAGTTTGGCTCTAGCTTCACCGATTGGGACATTGGCTGATGTGGCACCGACGATTTTAGCTGAAATGGGAATTGTGATTCCAGAAGAAATGAGTGGGCAGAATTTGTTTTAAGTTTGGTTTAAAAAATAAAAACAACGCATCAATGCGTTGCTTTTATTTTTTTTTGTAATGTTTTGATAAAAATTAATATTGCAATTTTGATAAATAAAATTTAACACGAGTAGAGACGTTGTCGTGAAACGTCTTTTTTTAAATCAACGCACTAATTGTTGATATGTGATGGACTAAAATCAACGCTCGTAGAGACATGCCATGGCATGTCTCTACTAACCACGTTCCTGTCTACAACAATGAAATCAAAATAATTAAAATCGGTCGCACGGAACGCGTAGAGACGCACGGCCGTGCGTCTCTACAATCACGATTAGTTAAAACAAACGTTGCAATTAAAAAATAAAATTAGCGTTATTCTAAAAAATGGTTTATTTCCCCAAATAAATTTTATACGCCTCATCCGCGGTCTTACCTTCGATAGTAATCGCATAAATCGCATTGGCCATTCGGATTGCTTCATTCAAACTTTTTTGATGAATATTTCGGCCGGTGGCATTGCCACGAGCACCGACTTCAATCTGATCAGCTAGTTGTTGTAAAAAAACTTTTGGATCGGTCGCTGAGCCACCAGAACAAATTACACCAGTACGACCAGCCGATAAAATCGCTTGTTTGAAAAGATCTTTGGATTTTTTGCCTTGCAACTGAGGATAATTAACTTTGACAAAATCAGCTCCGAGACAAACCGCGGTGCCAGTGGCGCCAGCAATTAGATCCGGATCTTTTTCGTTGGTGATTGCTTTGCCACGAGGATAAATCCAAAAAATAGCTAGCATCCCAAAACGGTGAGCGTCATAAGCAATTTGAGCGGCTTCGCGGAGCATATCACTTTCAAATTCACTGCCGAGATAAATCGTATAGCCGACTCCGACGATATTTAACCCACTATCTGTTCTGAAAGTTTCAACGTTATAGGCACTTAGCCATTGTTGACTAAATGGTTCGGTTTGTTTGGTGCTAATCAAATCGGTTTTAGAATTTAATTTGATAATATAAGGAATATTTTTGTAGTCATTGCCATAGCGAGCAATGAGACCGAATTGTCCAGCAAAGGCACCGATTTTTGACAAGCTGGCAACTTTAAACAAATGTTCGGGATCATTGTCGTTCGGATGAATATCATCACCAAAAAAATCACGATTGAGATGCTCGACTTTTTGGTCACCAGCAAAAAGCATCAGATTGCCAGTTTCACAGGTGGCGGTCAAAAAATTTTTGATATATTGAGCTTTCATTTTGGCTGGCACATCGGCGGGGACAAGAACTTTGCTTGGGGTTATTTTTGAAATAGGCATATTATTTTATTAAATTTTTAGCTAAATATATTATAACATAAAATTAATTTTTTGTTTCATATACAAAAAAATAATAAAGTTTTATAATATCTAAGCTCAAAAATTAATCCAAAAATTATGGCTAGAATTATTCAAAAAGGGTATTCATACGACGATGTTTTGATTGTCCCAAAATATAACAAAATTAAATCCAGAAAAGATGTCAGCTTTCGAACTAAGATTACCAAAAATTATCAAATTGATATTCCAATTTTGGCAGCGAATATGGACACGATCTGTGAATCCAAAATGGCGATTGCTCTAGGTGAGATGGGTGGTCTCGGAGTGATTCATCGTTTTTTAACTATTGAAGATCAAGTTCTCGAAATTAAAAAAGTTAAACAAAATAATTTAATTTGTGCGGCGGCAATCGGAGTTAAAGATTTTGGAGTTAGAGTTCCGGCCTTAATTAATGCTGGAGTTAATATTTTAGTTTTAGACGTAGCTCATGGCCATTCAAAATCGGCGGGGAGTGTTTTGGACTGGCTAAAAATTAATTATCCCCAAATTGATATTATGGTCGGCAACGTCGCTACCAAAGATGCAGCTGAATATTTTATTTCAAAAAAAGCCGATGCGATCAAAGTCGGCATCGGACCGGGCTCGATGTGTACGACGAGAATTATGACCGGTGTAGGAATTCCTCAGATAACTGCTTTGATGGATGTCTATGAAGCGAGTCAGGGGAGAGTGCCAGTCTGTGCTGATGGCGGGATAAAAGTTGCTGGTGATTTGACTAAGGCGATTGGAGCGGGTGCGGATACGTGTATGCTTGGTTCAATAATTTCAGGAACTGATGAAACGCCCGGTAAAATCATTGAACAGAATGGAATAAAATACAAAGAATATCGTGGCATGGCAAGCTATAGTGCCACGATTAAAAAAATGAAACTTGATGGTCAAGAAAGTTCGGAAAATATTTATGTTGAAGGTGAAAGAACCTTGATTGAATGTCGAGGTTCGGTCAAAGAAATTATTAATAAATTACTGGCAGGCTTGGCTTCGGGAATGACTTATACGGGATCACAAGATATTGAAGCGCTACGAGGTAAGGCCGATTTTGTCGAAATTACTAGTGCCGGAATGTATGAGAGTCGATCTCATGGAAAGAAGGAATTGAGTTAATAAATCAAAACCCGTGTGCCGACACTAGCCCAGGCATAAAGATTTTCCATATTGTGATAGGCGACATTGACACAGCCATGACTCATCGGATGACCGAAGTTATGATGCCAATAAGCGCCGTGAATAAAATAGCGGGCATAGCCCGTGGTAAAATGTAGATTCCATTTGGTGCCAGGGTAATAATAATCATAACCCTTTCCGCCATAAGTTTTGACAGGGACTTTATCTAAAATAGCAAACTCACCTTTGGGAGTTCGCTTACCGGCGATGCCACTCGAAATATGAAATTGATCTAGAATTTTGCCATCAAAAGTATATCTCAAGATCTGTTGTTTCAAATCAACTTCAATTATTTTGGCAAGCCTTTGTTTTTCAGAACTTTTTGGATTATAGCCGGTATAAACTTCATCCCAATCAGAAAACCCATCGCTATCAGAGTCTGGATTTTTGATATCAGTGCCAATAATTAATTCCCAGCGATC
>JBAYNP010000067.1:0-4920 GCA_041678785.1 Patescibacteria group bacterium
ATCCACGTTTAAGGGATTCTTCGACTTCGCCTTGATTACAAGGCTACGCTCAGAATGACACTGTGGGTTCGATAAATTATTCTAAAAATCAAAGTTACACCTTCCCGAGAGGGATTTCTCTCTACGTCTTGGATTACCAAGACTTCGTTCGAAATGACACTAATAATGTTTTGTAAATTTAAATGTTGGTTTTAATTAAAACGTTTTAATCTCGGTCCCCGAGCCTGTCGAGGGGTCGTTACAAAATAGCTAGTCTATAATTTACCCTTCGACTCCGCTCAGGGACCGAACTCCTTTATCTTTTTGTCTTTTTACGTTATGATAAAGCAGTAAAATACGGAGAGTTCGCCTAGTGGCCTATGGCGCCTGCTTGGAAAGCAGGTGGGTGCAAGCCCACGCGGGTTCAAATCCCGCACTCTCCGCCAATAATTTCAAAAATTAGTATCAAGATGTTTTTTGTTTTAAACTACTTTTCAAAACAAAAAACTAATGAATATAATAAATTTTAGAGAGATCTAAATTATGAAAAATAAAGGTGTTACATTTATAACTAGTAACCAGAAAAAAGCAGACTATCTTGCTAAGTATCTTGGTTTTTCTGTTAAACATGTACAACTTGATCTCGATGAAATTCAGTCTCTTGATTTAAAAGAAATTGTTGAACATAAGGTTCGACAAGCATATAATAAAATAAAAACTCCAGTCATTGTCGATGATGTTTCTTTAGAATTTGAAGCATTAAACGGTCTTCCTGGACCATTTATCAAGTTTTTTGTAGATAATGTACCGCTTGAAACAATCTGCTCGATGGTAAATGGCAAGACTCGCCATGCGACTGCAAAATGTGTGTTTGGTTATTATGATGGTGTAATACTAAAATTATTTGAAAGTAGTCTTGATGGAGAAATTGCAGAGTCTCCAGCAGGCGAGAACGGCTATGGCTGGGATTGCTTCTATATCCCCCTTGGATATACGGTTACTCGAGCTCAACTTAGCGAAGAGGATGATCAAAAAACTTATATGCAAATTAAACCCCTCGCCGCCTTAAAGGAATTTCTTGTTTCACAATCAAACTAACTTAATTTTTATAACAAAGCAAAAGACAGCACAGACTCAAAACTTTCTAATAAAAAGCAGAACAAATAATTTTATGCTAATCAATAGACCAAAATCCCAACAACCAATTCCAGATCGTGCCAAAAAAGTTTTTACTGGAATACTTTTTGATGTCTATCAATGGGAACAAGAACTGTTTGATGGCACAAAAACTCTTTTTGAAAAAATAAAACGTCCCGATACGGTCGTAATATTTCCAATTTTGGATGACGGGAAAATCATACTCACCAAACAAACACAACCGGGTAGAGAACCTTTTTTAGGAACCATTGGTGGAAGAGTTGATAAGGATGAGGGTGTGCTAGAAGCAGCCAAACGCGAATTACTCGAAGAAAGTGGCTATGAAGCTTCAGACTTTGTCCTTTTGAGTGCTCAACACCCAACCTCAAAAATTGACTGGGTGGTTTATACTTTTATCGCCAAAAATCTTAAAAAAGTTGCTGAGATGAATCTTGATGCTGGCGAAAAAATAAATCTTAAATTGGTTGATTTTGATGAATTTATTGAATTAACATTAAACAAAAAATTTGTTGAAAAAGAAATTCTTTCCAAATTTTATGAAGCAAAGCTTGATCCTAAAAAAATGAAAGAGCTAAACAAATTATTTGATCCAAAATTTTAATATCTAAAAATAATTTCCAATGAGTATCAACCCCCCAAACCCACACAAGTCGATCAACAAAGTAACCATCAACGGTTTTATGATGGGGTCGCTGTTTTTTGTGCTAACTTTAATAATCACACTTGATCCCTATAAATTTTCTCCTTTTGTTATTTATGAATTAGTCTTGGCTATTCCCTTGCTTTATGTGGCCAGTTTGGCATACTCAAAACTCGGGTATTATCCAAATGTTAAATATTGGAGCAGATTCGGCTGGATTTTAAATGCTCTCGGTAATCTGTTTGTTATAAATGCTGTCGGGCTCGTAACGGCAAAATTTGATTTGCGCTTATCGCTCGTATATTTTTTTATGTTTTGCACTTTGATGATTATTTATACTTTTATCAATGCTACTCATAATAAAGAAATTTGGCACAGAAAAGTTTTAAAACTGATTTTTACTTTAAGTATCATCTTTTTTGGTGGAATTCTACTTATTTTATCCTAACCTCAGATTTATTTCGACTAGTTTAAAAACTAAAGATTAGCGTGCCACTCCCATTTATTAACCAAAAAAGAGATTCTCGCGAATCTCTTTTTTGAATACTTGTTACTCGTAAACTTCAACTTCTAAATTTTTAAGACCAAAGTTGAGAGCTTCTTGTCTAGTTGCAAACCAGATATCGATACGTTTATAATATCTAGCGTTCATCCTATCTTCGACAGTAAAGATCTTATCGCCAAAGACTGATGGGATTTTAACTTTGGTACCAATCGGTAAAAAGTTAGCCGCGATAGTTCCGTCGTGAACTCTAGTCCCACTAGCAGTAATAAATGGAGTACTATCACACTGATCCACAGTTGAAGAGTAAGCTGTGATGTGAACGGTCAAAACCTGGGTAGGTTCGACCTTGACGGTGATATTTTCAACTTCAGCTTCAATATTTTTAGCTTCAATTGTCTTAGCAATAGAATATTGAGGGAATATAAGTTGAGATACCAACGACACGACAGCTAACAAGTAGAGATATTTTCCGATTTTATTGACTTTTCTCATAATTTTTTAAAATTAAGCGTTTTTGAAACGACAGCACTTTTCATAAAACGTGTCAATAGTATAACATATTTTGATAATTCTGTCAATGGTTTGACAGCAAAAGAAGGTCGACCATCCACTACTCGGTCCCTGAGCGGAGTCGAAGGGTAAAAAGTAGGTGCGAAGTAAAATAACCCCTCGACTCCGTGGTTATTGAGTAGGGTCGAAATGCTCGAGGACCAGTTTAACTTTTATTAAACAAAAAAAAACTCACTTCTGAGGGGTTTTGGCTATTATTCTTTAATTTTAATTGTTTTTAATATCAATCTGATACTGGTGGCAAAATAATATTTTGCGTATTTTTCATAAAACTTAAATAATTAAATTCTTTTTTATGAGCCTCCGCAATTAGTTTTCCTTCACTATTAAAAAATTTTCCTTCAAAAATAATGTGGCCACTTGGAACAATGCGACTTGATAAAAATATTTCTCCATCTTTTGATAACGTAAATTGATTTTCACTACCACAATAAGACAAGCTTACCCCTCGATAAATAATCTCTGGATCTTTGTTTGGATATAACCTAGCTAAAAGATTCCCATTTTCATCAAAAATATTTGCCTCCACACAAAATTTATCACAAATTAAGTGCGTTTTAAAAATAACTTCATTTGTTTTTGGATCCTTAATATCTACAAATTGACACTGATTAGACCCTAATAAAATTTTATGGGTTTCTTTTAATCTTTCTCTGATTATTATGGGGTCTTTTGTTTTAAAATCTTGAAGATAATCATTTTCTAGTAATTCAACACATTCTTCTGGATTAACAATCTTACAATCAAAACCTTTTGCATAAAGCTCTCCTCTCTTTTCTATGATTTTATTCTCATTTGTAATAAAATAATCAACTTCATTTATCCAACATACGTTAAGATGCAACGCGTCTCGAGTAGAATTGTCATGTATTTTATCTTGATAAGCCCCTCCCATTTTCCAATACTCACCCCAAAGAGTATGGTAGATTATTTCAAAATTTGATTTGCGCCCAAAATAAATTGATTTCATTGTAGTGTGATCAACAACATTTTCTCCATAAATTGTGCGATATTTTTTTACTTTTTCTTTTCTGGAAATATCAATTTCTTTTTCTAGTTCAACAAGCAAGGTGTCAGTTTTTAATAATTCTATAATCCCTATTTTAAAAAGATCTTCCAACTTTGTCATAGCGATAATATCATTACGAGAATTGATCACGTTTGTATCAATTACTATTTTATATACATAAAGACCCATATCGTTTGCTTATTTTTTATTTAGATTAGCCAATTATAGCACCTTCTTCAACAACAAAAAACCCTCCTTCCAGAGAGTTCTTTGTTGGGGGTTTGCTCCAATATCCTTATCTTTGTAGCAAATCCAGCCTATCTGATTATTAGTAGCTGTTTTTTGGCTTATTTACTTGCGTTTAGCTGGTTTTTTACCTGACTTTTTCTTGCCTGAAAGAGCCTTTTCTTTGGCTAGAATCTTGATCGTGGTCTCAATGACTGTATCTGGATTCAAAGAAATACTATCAATTCCCTCACCGACCAAAAATTCAGCAAAATCTGGGAAATCCGATGGCGCCTGGCCACAAATCCCGATCTTACGCTTGTTCTTTTTGGCAGCTCGGATCACCTGGCGAATCATTTCTTTGACCGCTTCATTACGTTCATCAAAGACATGCGCCACAATCGATGAATCACGATCAACCCCGAGAATCAACTGGGTCAAATCGTTGGAACCAATCGAAAAGCCATCAAAAATCTTGGCAAATTGGTCGGCCAGAATCACATTTGATGGAATTTCACACATAACATAGACTTGCAGTTTCTTTTGACCTTTTTTAGCTTTACGCAAACCATGCTCGTCGATAATCGCCATTACTTTCTTGGCTTCTTCGATAGTGCGGCAGAAAGGTACCATGATAATCACATTATCGAGACCAAATTCTTCACGAACTCTCTTAATCGCTCGCAATTCGAGATCAAAAGCCTTGCGGTAATTCGGGTCATAATATCTCGAAGCTCCACGCCAGCCAATCATCGGATTGGATTCGTGAGGCTCATATTCTCTACCACCAATTAACTCGGCATATTCGTTACTCTTGAAATCAGCCAAGCGCAC
>JBAYNP010000068.1:0-4784 GCA_041678785.1 Patescibacteria group bacterium
AGTCTCGACGGGATCAAAAGTATTTATGACAATAAATTATTTCACATCGAGAAACCGGGTGGTTCGGGTGGAAAATTTTCAGGTTGGATAATTTTGATAATTTTAATTTTGGGAATTTTGGCAGGTTTTGCTGGAGGTGGCTTGATGCTAATGACTCGCAAAATAGCTATTCCATTTTTGGGAGAATATAGTTTAGAAAATTATTTGCCAAAACGAGAGGTGACGATTGAAACTGTCAAAGACGTGACCGTGACCGAAGAAACTAGGGTGGCCGAAGTTATTGATGATATGCAAAAAAAGACAGTCGATATTTATGTCAAACAAAAAGCCACCAATGATCTTGTCTCTCAGGTTATTTTACCGAGCGAAGTCTTGGTTCGTGGTGTTGTTCTTTCAAGTGATGGCTGGATTATTTCCTTGGATCGTGGTTTTGATTTGGACAAAGTTAGCTATGTTAATGACAAAAGTGACGAGACTGACCAATTACACGATTATTTTATAGTGACGAGTGATAATAAGCATTATCCAGTCACTAAAATTCTCAAAGATCCAAACAGTGAAATCGTGTTTTTAAAAACCGATGCCAAAGATTTGGCCTCGGCTAAAATTGGCACCAAAGATGATTTGACTTTGGGAGAAGTTCTGCTGGTTTTTGCTTCAGATAGATATTTGGAAACTGGTGTCGGTCAAAATAATTATCAAGTACCGACCAAAGATAATTCAATTATGAAATCGACGGATAGTTTTTCGGATTATGTTTTGTTGACCACGGATGTTTATAATGCCCAAGCCGGTAGCCCAGCCGTGGATTTGAGTGGGGCGGTGATTGGTTTGATGGCTGAAAAAAATGTCATTATGCCGACACTTTATTTGCGTAATTTAATCACTCAAGTTTTGGGTGGAGGTAATGATTTAGAAAATGGAACATATTTATCGCGACCATTTTTTGGAGTAGATTATATCGATCTTCACAAACAAAAAGGAATTACCGACGACCGTTTCAAAGATTTAACATCAGGTGCCTTGGTTTATGGTAATCCAACGGCCGGTGGTCCAGCAGCAATTGCTGGGATTAAAAATGCGGATGTGATCTTGCAAATCAATGGTGAAAATGTAAATGGCCGACGCAATCTTTCCGAACTTATTTGGCAATATAGTCCAGAGAGTACGCTTGATGTCAAAGTTTTGAGTGGTGGTAAAGAAAAGAATTTGAATGTGGTTTTGGGTGAATTGAATGTAAAATAGGTCAAAAATTTTAAGTCACTGTTTTCTAAAAAATCGAAATGAAAGTTTCGATTTTTTGATTTATGAATTTTTGAAAGCGACAATAATCATTGTCGCTTTCAAAAATGATAAATTTTTAATTAAGTTTGATATATTAAAATCCACTAACCGTATTTGAAAGCGCGATTGGCCAATCGTGCTTTCAAATACACAACGCATGATTATCGAGTTTTGAGCGTTTTCAGATACCAAAAAATTATAAAGTTTTTATCAAAAGACACTTATTTTGTTTTATGATTAGCGACTTTTTTAAATCTGAAAGCGACAATGATTATTGTCGCTTTCAGATTTAAAATACTTTACCAATTTTGTTTTCTTTGGATTAGAGATAGCATCTTTTAAATAAAACGTTTTGCATCTTTTAGATTTTGATAAAATCAAAATTTATAGTATAATAGAAATCTATGACACTTGATTCAATTTTAATTATCATCGTTTTAATCGCTGGTTTTGTGGCCATTTTTTGGTATTTAAACAAACAAAAGAACCAGCCAGAAAAAGAAGATAAGTCATTTTTGATGCTCCAAAATCAAATTCACGAACTAACCAATCAACTTCAAGATAAAATTGACAAAAGCTCACAGCATTCATCTCAAATGCTTCAGTCGCAATTTATAGAAACCTCCAAAATTAGCAAAGATGTGACCGAGAAATTAATGAAGCTCGAAGAAACAAACAGGCAAGTCGTTGGTTTTACGGATCAGCTTCAAAATCTCGAAAAGATTTTTACCAATTCGAAAACGCGTGGAGCTGTCGGTGAGACAAGTTTGGAATTGATTTTAAATAATATTTTGCCACCGCAAGCTTATAGTATGCAATATAGTTTCAAAGATGGCTCGATTGTCGATGCGATTATTCGAATTAAGGACAAAATTTTGCCGATCGACGCTAAGTTTTCACTGACGAATTATCAACGAATTATTGATGAGGATAATGTCGAAAAGAAAAAAGTTTTGGAAAAAGATTTCAAGGCTGATTTAAAAAAACGCATTGAAGAAACTTCCAAATATATTAAACCTGGCGAAGACACCTTAGATTTTGCGTTTATGTTTATTCCGGCTGAAGGAATTTATTATGACTTACTGGTTGACGATACCAGAGGCTCAGTCAATGTTAATTCTCAAAATTTGATTGATTATGCCTTTAGAGATAAACACGTAGTGATTGTCTCACCAACGACCTTCGCGGCTTATTTACAGACGGTAGTGCAGGGTTTGCGAGCACTTCAAATCGAAGAATCCGCCAAAGAAATTCGTCAAAACGTCGAGAAGTTACAAAGACATTTGGCGATGTATCATGAACAGCATCGAAAAATTGGCAGTCAGCTTGGTACGGTAATAACGACCTACAACACTAGTTCAAAAGAATTTAACAAAATTGATAAAGATATTTTAAAAATTACCAAAACCGAATCGCTTCTAGATGCCGGAATTGAATTATTAGACAAACCGCACCAAGAAGACGAGGATTAATTTTGAAAAATAAAAAATAAAAAATAAAAATGAAAAGACTATTTAACACTGATATTAGATTTTTTAAAGCGGTTGCGGTTTTGGTCGGCACGACAGTTGGCGCTGGTATTTTTGGATTGCCTTATGCAATTGCTAAGGTTGGGCTTTTGGCAGGAATTATTTACATTATAATAATTGGTTTGGCGGTTTTAGGAGTTAATCTGGCTTATGGAGAAGTTGTTATTCGAACTCGTGGCAAACATCAGATGAGTGGTTATGCCGAAAAATATCTGGGTAGCTCTGGAAAATGGATAATCGCCGCTTCATTAATTCTTGGTATTTACGGTGCTTTGTTGGCATATATGATCGGGGTGGGTAATTTTTTATATGACATTTTAGGTCCAACACTTGGCGGAAGTGCTACGATTTATAGTGTTATTTTTTGGATGTTGGCGAGTTTGGCGGTCTTTCGAGGATTGGGAATGATGGCATCTTTGGAATTAATTATGGTCGAGGTGGCTATTTTTATAATAGTTTTTGTCAGTGGAGTTAGTTTGTTTAATGTTAATATAAATAACTTTTTTTATTCAAACATTAAAGAATTTTTTTATCCATTTGGAATTGTGCTTTTTGCTCTTGGTGGGGCGACAGCAATTCCAACTATGAAAGAAATTCTAGGACATCGTTACAAAGAATTAAAGCTGGCATCTATTGTTGGTTTGATAATTCCGGTGGCTATTTATATTCTTTTTTCAATTGCTGTCGTCGGAGTTTCGGGTACTAATACTACCGAGCAAGCACTTAGAGGTCTGGTGCCATATTTGGGAAATTGGGTAGTAGTTTTGGGTGGGCTTTTTGGAATTATTGCGATGTCAACTTCATTTATGATTTTGAGTCAGATTTTGCGCGAAACTTATGTTAAAGACTATGATGTGCCACCAATTTTGGCTTCGTTTTTTGTAATTTTAGCTCCATTACTAATTTTTCTTTCCGGAATGAATAGTTTTGCTCAAGTGGTTGGAATTTCTGGAAGTTTATTGAGCGGTATTCAGGGCATCTTAATTATTTTGATGTATTATCGAGCCAAAAAAATGGGTAAAAAATTTGTTTTTTATAATATCAATATTCCGCTATGGCTTGGTTTTGCAATGTGTTTGTTGTTTGTATTGGGAATTGTTTATCAAGTTTATTATTTATTTTAAAATGGCCGATAAAATTTTAGTTTTAAATTCTGGTAGTACCTCACTCAAATACAAACTTTTTGATTTGGAAACTTTTGAATTAATTTCAGAAAATAATTATCAAAATATTGCGAGTCGTGAAGATGCTCTCAAACAAGTTTTTCGCGAAGTTGGAAATCTGAGCGAAGTCAAGGCGATTGGACATCGAGTCGTTCATGGTGGTTTGGAATTTTTCAAGCCGACCTTGATCAACCGAGAAAATATTTATAATCTAGCGAAATATAATGAATTAGCGCCTTTGCATAATCCCGCCAATCTCGAAGGGATTTTGGCTTGTCTGGAATATTTACCAGGCGTCAATAATTATGCGGTCTTTGATACGGCGTTTTATAAAGATTTACCCGAAGAAAGTCGGACTTATGCGATTCCACCAGAAATCGCTCACGAAAATGATTTTTATCGTTTTGGTTTTCATGGGATATCGCACAAATATGTCGCCAACAAAGTCGCCAGTGATTTAAAAAAAGACATCAAAAAATTAAAAATAATTTCCTGCCATCTCGGCGGAGGAGCGAGTGTGACCGCCATCAAAAATGGTCAGCCCGTCGAAACCAGTATGGGCTTTACGCCACTCGAAGGTTTGATGATGGCGACGCGTTGTGGTGATCTCGATCCAGGGATAATTTTAAAAATGGCCGAAAAATATGGAATCGAAGCCACTAGTGAAATCTTAAATAAAAAGTCGGGGATCTATGGAATCTCGGGAATAAATAATTATTTGGAATTATTGAAGCAAAGAAATTTTGGTAATCTTGGAGCGACCTTGGCTTTCAAAATGTTTGTCCATCGAATTCGAAAATATATCGGG
>JBAYNP010000069.1:0-4754 GCA_041678785.1 Patescibacteria group bacterium
GGGGGAGATATGTTTAGTTTTGTGATGAAAATCGAAGGTGTCGAGTTTCCCGAAGCTTTGCGAATTTTGGCCAAAAAAGCCAATGTCGAACTCAAGCAAATCAATCCCGAATTACATAATGAAAAAACAAAATCTTTAGATATTTTGCAAGTTGCCGCTAGTTATTTTCATCAAAATTTATTCACGCCAGCTGGCAAAGATGCACTGGAGTATTTAATGAGCAAACGCCAATTGACCGAAAAAACTATCAAGGATTTCAAGCTGGGTTGGGCGGATGAAGGTTGGGATGGCTTGCTAAAATTTTTACAAAGCAAGAGTTATAATCAAAATGATATTTTAAAAGCGGGGCTGATTTTACAACGCAATTCTGGGAGCGGATTTTATGATCGTTTTCGAGGACGAATTATGTTTCCGATTGCCGATCAACACGGCAGTATTGTCGGTTTTACGGGGCGAGTTTTGGTTGATCAAGAAAACAGTCCGAAGTATATGAATACGCCTGACACCCAGACGTTCAACAAAAGTTTGCTTTTATACGCACTCGATAAAGCCAAACAAAAAATTCGCGAGGAGGATTTGGCGGTGATTGTCGAAGGGCAAATGGATGTGATTGCTTCCCACCAAGCTAGCGTGACCAATGTCGTGGCCTCGTCGGGGACCGCTTTGACCTTGCAACAAATCAAATTATTAAAACGCTATACGCCGAATTTAGTTTTAGCCTTAGACTTAGATCTGGCTGGACAAGAAGCCACTAAGCGTGGAATTGAAATTGCTCTTCAAGAAGAAATGAATGTCAAAATTGCTGTCGATCTCGCCGGCAAAGATCCTGATGAAGCTATTCGCGAAGGTATTGAAATTTGGACCACGGCGATCAAAAACGCCAAGCCGGTGATGGAATATTATTTTGATTCGACCTTTGCTAAATATAATATTTCTCAGATCGAAGGTAAAAAATCGGCCGCCAAAATTTTGATTCCAGTGATTGCCAAATTTAACAACAAAATTGAACAAGATTATTGGCTCAGAGAATTGGCTCAGAAATTAGATACTTCAGAAAGTGCGATTCGCGAAACTTTGAACAAAATCGACAAAGTCAAACAATTTCCTCGGGCTGAGCAGATTGTTCAAATCGTCAAAAAAGAACCACTAACGCGTTGCCAAATTTTGAGCGAACAGTTTTTAAGTTTAGTCTTGATGTTTTCAAATCGAGTCGAATATTTATTGAGTAAATATTTTATTTCACTGGACGATGAAGCTTTTGAAGGTCAAATGAATATCGCCCTTGCCAAAGAACTTAGAATCTATTATAATAATAAAGTTAAATCAGAAGCTAAATTAAGCTTTGACCCAAATGACTTTATCTTAAACATCAATCAAGTTCAGCTTAGAGAATATGCTGAGTTTTTGCTTTTACTTGCAGGGAAAGAATTTAATTACGACGATGAGACGTTGATCGTATTTGAAGCCAAAAGACTCTATCGACCGCTTGAAAGTGAATACAATTTACGTCGTTCAAAAGTTTTGACCGAATCAATTCGTCAGGCTGAGAAAAGTGGCGACAAAGAAAAATTAATGCAACTTATCGAGGAATATAGTCAGCTTATCAAATTGCGTTCTAATCTTGATTAAAATATGTTACAACCCAAAACAAAGACTCAAATCAAAAAAGACTTGAGTCAAAAAACAATGGTTGAATTAAAAGCTAAACTTCAAAGAGCTAAGCTTTCGGTTAGCGGAAGCAAGGAAGAATTAATCGAAAGATTAGCCAAAGACAAGGTTCAAAAAGCTAAGCAGCTTGAAAAAAAAGTTGTTGTTAAAACCCTTCGACGGGCTCAGGGACCGAAGAAAATTATTAAAAAAATAACGGGCAAAAAAAAGAGTAACAAAAAACCTTTTGATCGCAGGAGTTATGTTAAGTCTAAATGGCCAGAAGAAAAAGCCATGTCACTTCTCAAAAAAGGACGTTTGCGAGGATTTCTAACGGAAGAAGAAATTTTGTATTCTTTTCCAAACCTCGAAGATTATCTCGATGACTACGAAGCTTTTTTGGATCAAGTCTATATTATTGGTTTGATTGTCAAAGAATCGAGTGGTGATATGTTGAGTTCTGATGTCGAAGAAATCAAATTAATTGGTCTGCCAAAAATTCCTTACAATTCAGTTCAGATGTATTTGAAAGAAATTGGCAAGACTCCACTTTTGACAACAGCCGAAGAAGTCAAACTTGCTAAGCTCAAAGATATGGGCGATCAGGAAGCTTTTCAGAAAATGATCGAATCGAATTTACGCTTGGTGGTTTCAATTGCCAAGAAATTTGTCGGCTACGGTCTGACACTTTTGGATTTAATTCAAGAAGGCAATATCGGACTTTTCCGTGCGGTTGAAAAATTTGATCATACCAAAGGTTTCAAATTTTCGACTTATGCGACTTGGTGGGTTCGCCAAGCAATTTCGCGTGCCCTCGCCGATCAATCGCGAACGATTCGCATTCCGGTTCACATGGTTGAAACTATCAATAAGTTCAATCAAGTTAAGCGTCGTTTGACTCAAGATCTTGGTCGCGACCCCTTGCCAGAAGAAATCGCTGCTGAGATGGAAGAAGATTTGGAAAAGATTCGACACATTATCAAAATTTCTCAAGATACAGTTTCTTTGGAAACGACGGTTGGCGACGATGATAGTAAAGACACGACCTTGGCTGATTTTATCGAAGACGAAAAGGCGATTAGCCCATCCCAAATTGCGGCCATGCAGCTTTTGCGTGATTATGTTAAAGAAGTCGTCAGTGATCTCGCTCCGCGTGAACAAAAAATTCTTGAGATGCGTTTTGGTCTCGAAGATGGCGTGGCTCATACTCTTGAAGAAGTTGGTCAGGAATTTGGTGTTACCCGTGAACGTATTCGACAGATTGAAGCCCGTGCTTTGGAAAAGATTCGTGATTTGAAAGAAATTTGTAAACTCAAAGATTACTAAGGGATTGACTTTTGGGTTTGATTTGAGTATTATTTTTGTAGGTTATTTTGTTAAATTTAAATTATTCCTCGGTAGCTCAGTTGGTTAGAGCGACTGGCTGTTAACCAGTAGGTCGTCGGTTCGAACCCGACCCGAGGAGCCAAAAGAACGTTTCATTATCGAAGCGTTTTTTTATTATAACAAAACTTTTTAAAAACACTAAACATTGTCATTCTGAGCGAAGTCTTGTACTCAAGACGTAGTCGAAGAATCCCTCTCAGGAAGGCATTTTGTTGATTTAAAAAATAATTTGTTGAACGCATAAAATAAAAAATTTCGGTCCCCGAGCTTGTCGAGGGGCAAAGAGCAAGTGCAGACTAAAATGACCCCTCGACAAGCTCGGGGACCGGTTTTAATTTTAGTTTTCTAATCTCAATGTCCAATTTAATTAATGCGTGTCCAAACCTGGCAGGTTTGGACTAATAAGTTGTCTAAAAATTTGCTTTTGTTGGTGATTTATTATTAAAAACCTGCCAGGTTTTATTACCTTCTGTTTTTAAAAAAACAGCATCCCCAACAATTTTTTGTTAAAATAAAAAAGAATTTAATTTAATAAAATAAAAAACATGGAAAATGTTAATAATAAAGAAAAATTAGAAACTGGCTGTTGCCCAAGATTTAATCCTGAGTCTTGGGATGAAAAAGAAATAACTTGGCAGGACAAATTATTTCTAAAAGACCACGTCAGAAGTTTTTTTAGAATGCCATTGAATTTCGGACAGGTGATGACAAAAAATATGGAAAAGATTCAGAACGCCCAGGCACTTTTTCCAGAGGTCATAATTCTTTCAGACGAAAAATCTCTTTGGGGAGCGGATATTTATATTGCGGTTAGCCAAGAAGTCCCTGGATCAGAAATAGTAAAAATTTCAGACACCTTTTTGTGTAAAGTTTTTGAAGGACCATTTCAAAATGCTGGTAAGTGGGTCAAAGAAATGCAAACATTTGTGAAATCAAAAAATAAAGAACCGAAAAAACTATATTTTTTCTATACCACTTGTCCAAAGTGCGCCAAAATTTATGGAAAAAATTATGTAGTTATTTTGGCACAAGTTTAAGTATTTTTTAGAAAAAATATTTTAAAAACTGATCGGGTGAGAAGTTTATGCCCCGAAAAGTTTTTTATTTATAGCAAAACATTCCAGGATTGAATGTAAAGGAAGATTATTTGACAAAAATCAAAAAAAGTGTAATATCTAAGCTGGCAAATTGACAAATTATAAAAAGAGGGGTTTAAAATGGGAAAGTTTTTGGTTTTTATTCTCGTGGCTATTGTTGCTGCCGACAATTTCGTTCTCGTCGGCGGTCCTATCTTTCCTGGGACATCCTTGTCGACAGGAATGTCGATGACTGTCGATAGCGAAGAAAACATTTATGTTTCCTTCGCCAGGGATAGTTTCCCAATAATTTCTCAAATTGCCACCGATATGCCAGATGTCTGGCATCCGATGGTAAATCCTTTCAGCCACCCAATAGTTTCGAGGCCATTTAGAATGGCTATGGGTGGCGAGTTTTTATACTCGCTTTATCCTAATCCGTTGACGGGAGGTATCACCTGCCAAAGGAACGGAAGGGGATCCATGGACCCGTGGCTCGACTTTTGGTCGAGTCCAGAAACATCAAGTGTCTATGGGATAAAGACTCACCTCTTATCGGGGGAGGTCTATATTGTTTATATCGTCGGAGAAATGGCTTGCATAGCCATTGAGTCCGATGGCGTTTGGATGTTAGAAAGTTTGATA
>JBAYNP010000070.1:0-4668 GCA_041678785.1 Patescibacteria group bacterium
AAAAACTGGCTCACTGGTTTCGTTCATAATAAATTCTAAGTTTTGTTCTCATTATTTTCTGAAACTCGCCCAGACTAACTGCAAAAGAATTCTAATGCAGTTAGTCTGTTCTCAAACATCAGAAAATTTTTCCTATCGGAAAACCATTCAGAACAAAACTTGAATTTTTAATTCACTCAACCAATGTTCGCATTTATTTGAATAGAAAAAACGAGGCGAAAGATGGTTTTTTTGATCAGTTTTTTACACACTTTCCCGCTTATTTTTCGTTTCCAAATTTTATGGTATAATATTGGTTATGAGCAAGCAGAACAAATCTCAAAAATCTAAGCTAGGACGACCCGTTGGGCGACCACCAAAGGAGCAAAAAAGCTCTCGAAAATTGGTTTCGCCTGATATCAAAAAGAGTATTTTGGCTGTTTTGATTTTGGCGACAGCAGCTATTTTTTTGTTAAGTTTGTTTGCTGTCGCGGGCTCATTGGGAACGTATGTTGATTTGGTTTTAAAAACAATTTTTGGTGGTTCAGCTTGGATTTTACCTTTTGCTTTGATCGGCTTTGCGCTGATTTTATTTTTTAACGAAGAGGATAATTTGCAAGGTATTCATTATTTTGGCTTTGGAATTTTTGTTTTGGGTTACACTGGAATATTCCAAAATATTTTGTGGCAGTTAGGCAAGTTTTCGGAAATAAAAGCCGAATCAGGTGGCTATCTGGGTTATTATATCGCTCAGCCGCTGAATCAGCTAATGGGGCCATGGGCGACCCTAATTCTTTTGCTGGCTTTGACGGTTATTGGAGCTTTGATGGCATCTGAGATTTCAATCCAGCGAATTTTACAAGCTCTTAAAAATATGATTACTTCTACGCGCGATAAATCACAAGTCGAAGAACAATATTTTAGCAGTGAAGATTTTGATGAGGGTCAGATTGATTTTGATCAAGATGAAATTAAAAATGCTGAAGAAGGCTCTGAGGATAAAAAACCTAAGGCTGTTTTTTCACGCATAGCCAAAAAAGAAGATAAAATGGAAGTTTTGACCAGTAGCGGTTCTTCAAAAAGAATTACAATTCCGATTGATTTATTAGAAAAGATGAATGAAAAGGCGGCTTCGTCGGGTAATATCGAACATAATAAAGAAATGATTCGTCGTACCTTAGCAAATTTTAACATTCCAGTCGAAATGAGCGATGTCAGCGTTGGTCCGACCGTGACTCAATATGCTCTCAGACCAGCTCAGGGAGTTAAGCTTTCTCAGATTACGACCTTAAATAATGACTTGGCTTTGGCGATGGCAGCTCATCCAATTCGGATTGAAGCTCCGATTCCTGGCAAATCTTTGGTCGGAATTGAAATTCCAAACAAAATTATTGCTACGGTCAGTTTGCGTGAGGTTTTGGAAAGCGATACTTTCAAAGAACGAAAATCAAGTTTGATGATTCCTTTTGGTAAAGATGTTGCTGGTAAGGTTTATATGGCCGACTTAGCAAAAATGCCGCACTTATTAGTTGCGGGGGCAACCGGTTCAGGAAAGACGGTTTGCTTGAACACAATTATTGTTAGCTTGTTATACCAAAATTCATTTCAAGATTTGAAAATGATTATGGTCGATCCGAAGCGCGTCGAAATGAGTGGTTATGAAGGGATTCCGCATTTATTAACTCCAGTCATTACCGATGTCAAAAAGACAGTCAATGCTTTGAAATGGGCAGTCTCAGAAATGGAAAATCGTTTTGATATGTTGTCAAAAGTTGGTAAACGTGAGATTGAAAGTTATAATAAAATTGCTGAAGATAAATTACCATATATCGTGATTGTGATTGATGAGTTGGCTGACTTGATGGCGACCTCAGCTAATGATGTCGAAGGTTGTATTGTCCGTTTAGCTCAGATGGCGCGGGCGGTCGGAATTCATTTAATTATGGCGACTCAACGTCCCTCAGTTAATGTTATCACTGGTTTAATTAAGGCTAATATTCCAGCCAGAGCTGCTTTTTCGGTGGCTTCGTCAATTGATTCGCGAACAATTCTTGATAGTTCAGGGGCTGAAAAATTACTTGGTCGCGGAGATATGCTTTTTGTCTCAGCATCGCTTTCAAGCCCTGTCAGAATTCAGGGAGCGTGGGTGTCTGATGATTCAATTCATGCCGTGGTCGAATATTTACGAGAACAAGCCCAACCAGAATATGTAGATAGTGTCACCGAAAAAATTACCAGTGGGAGCGTGTCTTATGGTGGAATTTCTGATGAAGAAGATGATCTTTTACCAGAAGCCCGAGAAATTATTTGGCGAGCTGGTAAAGCCTCAGCTTCGTTGCTTCAACGTCGTTTGCGAATCGGTTATGCTCGAGCAGCCAGGATTCTTGACTTACTTCAAGAGCAAGGAATTATCGGACCAACCGAAGGAGCTAAACCCCGTGAAGTTTTAGTAACCCAGGCTGAATTTTTTGGGCAAGCCGAAACAAATGAAGATGAAAATGATGAAGATTCTGAACCTGAAGAAAATGAAATTAATGAATTTGAGTCAGATGAGTTAGCTAAATTGGAAAATGATGACGATGCTGAAGAAAAGTTTTAAATGATTAACCTGGACTTAAGATGGTGGATTTTTCTCAAAGAAATATAGATTATAAAGATTCGGTTGGTTGTCTTTTGTTTGATGCTCGTCAGAAAAATTGTCTAGATCTAGAGGTTGTGGCTGAAAAAATCAATATCAGCGTCTCTTATTTAAAAGCACTTGAAAATAATAAATATAGTGATTTACCTGGCAAGGTTTATGCAATCAATTTTTTGAAAAAATATGCTGACTTTTTGGGATTTAACGGATCAGAAATGATGTCAAAATTTGAACAGGAAAGCGATATTTTTTATAACACCAGTCTAAGTAAAAAAAGTAAAAGTTTATCAGATAAATTTGAAATTACACCTAAAAAAATTAAACTCTTTACAATTTTAATTATAATTTTGGCAGTCGTAACTTATTTGATTTTTTTGATTTATCAAACATTATCATCGCCGGAACTTATAATTAACTATCCAAGTCAAGAAATGATTTTGATTGATCCAAATGTAACCTTTTATGGCACGACTGATGTTGGTGCCGAAGTCAAAATTAATGGAAGTGAAGTTTTTGTTAATGATGATGGGAAATTTGAACATCAAATTTATTTAGTCCCTGGTTTGAATGAAATTAGTGTTGCTGCCAAGAAAAAACATAGCCCAGAAAATTTAATTATTCACAAAATAATGTATCTAAAAAATTAATATTATAATTTATGGCTGAGAATAAAAAACAGAAAGAAGAAAAAGGAGAGGGAGGATCAGAAAGATTTAAGGCGGCCCAAAGCGCCATTGACCAAATCAAAGAAAAATTTGGTGAAGGCTCGATTATGCGACTCAATGAAGCTGACAAAATGGTTGTCGAAGTCATTCCAACAGGCTGTTTGTCTCTAGACATTGCCTTGGGAGCGGGTGGAATGCCTCGTGGCAGGATTATTGAGATCTATGGACCAGAAATGTCGGGTAAGACCACTTTGGCCTTACACGTCGTTGCAGAAGCTCAAAAGCTGGGTGGGATTGCTGCTTTTGTCGATGCTGAGCATGCTCTTGATCCGAGTTATGCCAAAAAGATTGGGGTTAATATTAATGATCTTTTAATTTCCCAACCAGACAGCGGTGAGCAAGCTTTAGAAATTGTTGAGACCTTAGTGCGCTCGAATGGTGTCGATATTATTGTGATTGATTCGGTGGCGGCTCTCGTACCACAGAAAGAAATCGAAGGTGAAATGGGGGATCAGCACATGGCTCTTCAGGCACGTTTGATGAGTCAGGCTTTACGTAAACTAGCCTCAATTATTTCTAAGACCAAAACGGCGGTTATTTTTATCAATCAAGTTCGTACTAAAATTGGTGTCTTTTTTGGAAATCCAGAAACCACTCCTGGTGGCATGGCGCTCAAATTTTATTCTTCGGTCAGAGTCGAAGTGCGTCGTTCAGCCCAGATCAAGCTTGGTGAACGCGTTATTGGTAATCGAGTCAATACCAAGGTTGTCAAAAACAAAGTTGCGCCTCCATTTACTACTTGCCAATTTGATATTATGTATAAAGAGGGAATTTCTTTGGCTGGCGATTTGATCGATATGGGCGTACTTAATGAAGTGATTAAAAAAAGCGGTAATTCCTACACTTTTGGCGAAGAAAAATTAGGTGTCGGTCGCGAAACCGCTAAAACATTTTTATCAGAAAACAAAAAAACTGCCGAGCAAATTAAGAAACAGATTTGGGAGAAGGTTAAAGAGACTCGAAAGAAAGAAGACGCCTAAAATTATTTAGATTTATAAATCAAAAAAGGCTCCTCTCGGAGCCTTTTTTGATGCTATGAAATAAGATATTAAACTCGTTCGGCGTATTCGTTTTTCTCGGTATTAATTCGGATTGTATCGCCCTCTTTGACAAAGATTGGGACGTGAATTTCTAGACCAGTTTCGAGTGTGACTTGTTTGGTAATACTACCTTGAGCAGTATCACCACGAACGGCTGGAGGAGCACTGACGACTTTTAATTCAACTTTTTTTGGAAGTTGAACACCGACTGGTTTATTTTCAAAATATAAAATATTAACTTCGAGACCTTCGGTTAGATAACCAATTTGATCACCGAGATTTTCTT
>JBAYNP010000071.1:0-4620 GCA_041678785.1 Patescibacteria group bacterium
CAACAAGTGGCTGAAGTACACCATACTGTTTTATGGAATCAGCAAGATCTTTTAACCTCGCTTCATCAAATTCTTTTCTCGGCTGAAAAGGATTGGCTTCGATTTCAAAAGGAGAAACCAAAATAACTCGCTCACCATTGTCGGTTACCAATTCTTGAGTTTCTTCTGACTGCGAAAAACCAGCCTGCGGATTCATTCGCGGAATAAGTGAATCGAGTCCCCTACCAAGACCAAAATTTTTATTCATGGCGTATTTGATTAAGAATGCTATTAAATGATTCAGCGTGACTCTTTTCGGTTTCTAAAATTTCTCGGCCCAAACGTTCATAAGCTTTGGCACCTTTGGATTCACCTGAATATTGAAAAATGTGTTGTTGAAAACCTGGTGCCTCAGCCAATTTGACATTGCGTGGAATCGTCGAGCGAAAAACTCGACCAGGAAAATTTTTGTACAGCTCCAGCCAAACTTCTCGTGCCAATCTTTGATTCTGAGTATACATCGTAATCACTGCTCCGAGAACTTCAAGACTTGGATTCAAGCCTTGTTTAACCAGTTCGACGGTATTGAGAAGCTGGCCTAAACCTTCGAGAGCATAATATTCGGCTTGAATTGGAATCAAGACTTCACTAGCGGCGACCAAACTATTGACCGTCAATAAATTCAAAGCTGGTGGACAATCAATAAAAATATAATCATAATTATCTTTGACTGATTCGAGCGCACTTGATAAACGAAATTCACGACCTTCGACCGAAACCAAATCAATCGCACCTCCAGCCAAATCGACACTCGAAGGAATAATTTCAAAATTATCATGACCCGTCGGCACAATCACTTCCAAAGCCGACAATTGATTGGTAATCAAACCATAGATTCCACCGCGAACTTCTCGTGGATTAATCCCGATACCCGAAGTCGCATTGGCCTGAGGGTCGATATCAATCATCAAAACCTTTTTACCTTGCGAAGCCAAATAAGCCAAGGTATTAATAACCGTGGTTGTTTTACCAACTCCGCCTTTTTGATTTACGACCGCGACAATACGAACCATAGTTTTATTTAGTATCTATATTTTACACTACTCGAAAACGTTTGACAACTCTGTCATTTTGGCTTAGAATATGAGAGTCAATTTATAAGTAGTCAAAAAACGTTGAAGTTTAATAAAACATGCCGAGATGGCGGAACTGGCCTGCCCGCCCAAGTTCACGAAATGAAATGCAGTGATCTGGGCGATCAACTAATCAAACGGATTAAGGGCTATAAACATTGAAACTTAACAAAACATGCCGAGATGGCGGAACTGGTAGACGCGCTGGTCTCAAACACCAGTGGAAGCAATTTCATGAGGGTTCGATTCCCTCTCTCGGCACCAAATTGACAGTTATTGAAAATTCAACTATATTAATAACGCGGGGTAGAGCAGTCTGGCAGCTCGCGAGGCCCATAACCTCGAGGTCATCGGTTCGAATCCGATCCCCGCAACCAATTAAAATGTCTTACGTTTATATACTTTTTAGTTCAAAAGATAATAAAACATACACAGGAAGCACGCCTGATTTAGAAAGAAGACTAGAAGAACACAACAATGGTCAGGTTCAATCAACCAAAAACAGAAGACTATTAAAGTTAATCTATAAAGAATATTTTGAAAATTTAATTGATGCACGCACAAAAGAAAAATATTATAAAACTTGTGCTGGTAGAAAAAAATTGAAAGAATTATTGCAGGGTGATTTATTAAATTAATAAGTCTGGCAGCTCGCGAGGCCCGCCTAGACTCGCTAGTCGAGGCTGGCCCATAACCTCGAGGTCATCGGTTCGAATCCGATCCCCGCAACCAATTAAAACACGGTTTCAAAATAGTATTCAAAAAAAAACAAGGGTTATCGGTTCTGCGCCAAAACGCAGATCCCCGCCCGCCTGCAACGCTTTGCAAGCAAAGCGTAACAATGCGGGCAGGCAACCATTAAAATCAAAATCGACCTAAATATAATTTTACCCCAATACGCCAGGGTAGCTCAGTTGGTTAGAGCGTGGGACTCATAAGCCCGAGGTCGTGGGTTCAACTCCCACCCCTGGTACCAAATAGAAATTCTTCGGAGTTTCTTTTTTTATTATATCAAAACTATTTTTTACTATTGACATATATATATATGAATTACCATTTTGATACTTCACAACAAAAAAGGAGGTGAAAATGGAAGAGCAAGATTTGGGTTTTACTGTAGTAGAACCGGGTTTCATTATCGAAAAAGGAATCGATGGTGAACAAATCATAAGTTTTATAGAAAAATGCGGCAAGGTATGCTACAAATCAGAAGCTGGAATAACGCCAGATTCTGCACGAAAGTTTGTAGCAAAACTTGTCGCAGACGGCCATGAATCTGTTCTTGAACATAGGGTTGTAACTGTTTGGATTGTTTGTGACAGAGGTGTGTCGCACGAAATAGTACGACATAGGATCGCCTCATATTCACAAGAGTCCACACGTTTTTGCAATTACGGAAAACGTGGGATTCAATTCATCAGACCATTGTTCTTTAACGATGACACCGAAGAATATCGTTGTTGGCTAAAAGCAATGGGTGACTGTGCAAAAGCCTACAACAACCTACTGGCAAATGGGACTACTCCGCAAGAAGCAAGGAGCTGCCTCCCAAACTCAACTAAAACAGAAATCGTTGTCACGTACAACCTAAGGGAGTGGCGGCACTTCTTTAGACTTCGCACTGCTCCAGCCGCCCATCCACAAATGAGACAGATTTCGGTTCCTCTCCTTCTAGAATTTCAACGACTTATCCCAGTTATTTTTGACGACATCGTTGTTGTCGAAAAATAATTATTGTTCTTTTCGACAAAGCCCCTAGCGAGAAATCGTTTAGGGGTTTTTATTTATACCATTCTTAAAAATCCAACATTAATCAATTAGAGATGGCATCTTTTATATAAAAAATACCTGCCAATTTTAAAATTAAGCCTTAAAAAATAAATCACTAAAGATGCCATCTCTTATATGCTCATTGAAAACAAAGAAGTTCAGACTTCTTTTTTGTTTTACAAAAGACTTGTTTTGAATTATACTTTAAAAAGTTTATCTAATATTAACTGGCTAATTGAATTTTTTCACCCATAAATTATGAAAAAAGATTTTAAAAAAATTTGGGAACTGGCACTACCCTATCAAGATAAACGCGATGATGATGGCCACGCTAAAATTGTAACCGAATATGCTATAAAACTTTGTAAACTTGAAAACATAAATGATTTTGTTGTTGTCCCAGCCGCCATTTTACATGATATTGGTTGGAGTCAACTCACCAAAAAAGATTGGCAAATTATCTTTGATCCTAAAAAAACGCCAGAAGCGGAATATATTGTACGTATAAAACACCAAGATGAAGGTGTTAAATTGGCTGAAAAAATACTTCTCAAGGCAGATTATCCTCTGATTTTTTTAAAACCGATTTTAGAAATTATTTCACAACACGATACTAGAAAAAATTTTTTTTCAAACGAAGATGCAGCCATGCGTGATGCCGATAAATTGTGGCGATACTCAAAAACTGGCTTTGGAGCAGATCTTCGTCGAAATAAATTTAATTTTGATTTTCTTTATAACAAAAGGCTGACACAAATTAACGAAAAAAATTTTTTATTTTTTAAATCAGCCAAAAATATTGCCAGAAAAGAACTATTTGACAGAAAAAAAATTTATGAACGAAAACATTGATAACACATAATGCTAAAAAGAAAAATATCCCTTATTAAACACAGCAACCAAAAAACTCTATGCTCAAACCCCTCCTCAAAATCTTCTTACCCCCAATCATTATTTTTTTATTTCACGTGATAATGATCGCAGTTTTTAATATTTACACCATCTTCCCTGCCTTTGATATTCCGATGCACTTTCTCGGTGGATTATCGATTGGCGTTTCAGCGATTATTTTGCTCAATATTTTTAAATCAAAAATCACGACTCCAAAATGGTTTTTATTTTTATGGATTATTAGTCTGACTGTGATGATCGCTGTTTTGTGGGAATTCGCCGAATTTACTGCTGATTATTTTTTTCAGACTCAAATGCAACTTAGTCTCGCCGATACAATGGGCGATTTATTGATGGGAATGCTAGGTGGGATGACGGCGGGTATTTGGTTTATAAAAAAATCTTGAACTATGACCTGCCCGAAGTGCTACCTGCCTACCGGCGGGCAGGCATCGTTGCAGGCGGGTTTATCTGATTTAATTGAAAACTATGATTTTAAAATTTTGCCTTTGGCAAAATTTTTTATCATGCCAATCAGCTTAATCAGTTTAATCATAGTTCCAAAAACAAAAAAAGCAACTCTTTCGAGCTGCCTTTTTTGTTGTCGTTAGTTAGAGGAAGATTCTAACTTATTTAATTCTTTCCATCGTCTATGAATCTCTTTCTGAATATCATCTATTATACCTTGGTTGGAATTTTTTAGCAAGTGTTTGAAGCGACCCTGCAAAGCCAGAAATTCGTTGATAGGCTTGAGCTCCTGAGGTTTGTAATTAATCTTATACACACCGTTTTCAATTTCATACATTGGCCAGAATCCGGTTTCAACTGCGAGCTTAGAAATTTCTGG
>JBAYNP010000072.1:0-4546 GCA_041678785.1 Patescibacteria group bacterium
ATAGCTAAACTTGAAATCAAAACCGATTTACCAGTACCGGTACTACCAATAATATACATATGACGACGTCTATCAGCTTGTTTGATATAGACATCATGTTCTTCACCACGATAAATACTTTTACCCAAAATAACACCTTCTTTTGGTAATTCACTTGGTGGTGGCATTTTTTTAAACAAAAGCCAACGAATATTCGGGGTTTCAGTAATTGATAATGGAAAATGATACAGACTGATCATTTCTTCAGTGTTTAAGACAAATTTATTTCCTTCATCAAAACTACGATAAATTACTTTGCGAATCATCGCATCAAAAGTTTTTCCTATAGGACGAACCACTCTAAAACCATTACCATATTCATAACCGGTAAATTGAGCAAATGAGTTTAAAATATTATTAAGATTATTTTCAGCAGTATTTTTATTTCGCCCACAAACAATTACGCGAATATTGACGTCAAATCCAGCTTTACTTGTCTTTTGTTCGAGTGCTTTGACGATTTCGCCTTCCATTGGAGATAGACGATATTCATTTTTTTCTTCGGTTTTGTGCTTTAAACCTCTATTAAATCCATAATCACAAACCATTCCCCAAATTTTTAATATTGGGCTTTCGTTATATTTATTTATAGCTTTTTTTATACTTTTACCTTGTTGAATTTCTGATGCCACCTCAGAACCTGCTCTGTGCCAATCTGGTCTAGCAGAACGTAAGACAAATTGAATAATCCCACTCTCATCATTGTCTAGTTTTGATAAACTATTTGTCAATGCATCGAGAGGATCTGAACCAATTGTTTTATAAGTGTTGATCGGAAACATTTGGTGTTTTTTCAATTTCAAACTTGCACCGACCACATAACCATGTGAATCAAAAGCATTAAAATCAGCAACTTCGGTTATTTGAGCATTTGGATATTTGGCATGAATTTGTTGTTCGATAAATTGGTGTAAATTTTCTGGTACTGAAATATAAAAAGAAATAAGTCCATCTTTTTCACGCACAATTTCAAAACAAAAATGATCATCTCGCCCAACAAAATTTGATTTTAGGCCTCTTTGAGATTTTATTCCACCCAAATTGGCATACCATGACTCAGCAGCTGCTAATAAATCTTCGACTTTTTCTGCTTGGTTTTCTTCTTTATTTTTTTGCTTTGGAACAGTTACTAAAAGAGTTTTTAAGTTGATTGATGAAGCCACCCCAGTCGCCTCTTTGAGAAATTTACTAATCGCGACAAGGATCATTAGTAAAATAATTGCAAAAAATAGCAAAATAACTGCTAGTAAAAAAAGTGGGTTGTTCAAAAAAAATTCAATGATCATTCGAGATTATTTTTATTTTTTAAATCAAAAATTTTTTTAGCCTTGATAGTAACTTCTTTTTCAATAAAAAATTTATTTACCCCTGGTACCATTCTCAGCCAACCAAGAATTAATTCAATGACATCTTTTAATTTAACTTTGACCGACTGCATTATTTGATCAATCTGAAAAGCAGTTTCTTCGCCTTTATGACGAAATTCTAATTTCAAACTCTCGGGTAATTCTTTATAAATATCTGCCAAACCTTCTTCTAAAATACTTTCAATTTGGTCATATTGCGGACTTTTGGTAACAACTGGCGTCTGGGTTGCTTGTGAAGTAATGTTATTGACTGTTGTTTTTTTGTCATCAGTAACTTGTTTGGATAAATTATCATCTTCTGATAATCGTTCAATTTTTTTTATTTCTGAAAATTCATTTTTTTCAGCTAAATTTTCTTGTTCTAAAAGATCATCGGCTTTTTTATCTAATTCAGAAAAATCAAAATCAGACTCTCGTAAACCAGTGTTTTTAAATCTTTCTTTTTTTTCTAAATCTTCCTGTGACATCGTATATTTATATCTTTAATATTATAGCACACTTTACTTTACTTTACTTTACTTTACTTTATTTTGCTTTACTTTTCTTGATCAGAACGACTTTTAATTGTTGCTAAAATCAAGCCAAAAACAATCACTATTACTCCCGAAATTAAATTGCCCCACATGACTTTGCTAGCATAGGGATATTTCAAAACAAACGGCGACATTATTAGCCAAATGCCAACCAAAATATTTATCCACGGAAAAATTCGCATAGTTTTATATTAGTGATTTTATTATAACATTTTTTGGGAAAAATAAAAAAGCCTCGCAAAAAAATACAGAACTATTTTATTTTTTTTCTAATCCTCTCAATCTAAAATCTCCATAGAATCAAAAGTAAAACTATAACCCCCGAGGTTTGAAAAATAACATGCGGATGCTGTTTGCGAATTTCGACAAACACATTCAAAAGTAATGCTAAGATAAATAAGCAAATCGCGAAGAAATAAATGTTATTCGAAATTTTGAAAATGCTGGTGATCGGTGAAAGTACACTTTTAGCTTTCATATACTTATCTACTGGGGTTGTCGCTTCAAGATCTATAACTGGGGCAGCTGTGACCGGTACAGTCATTACCTCATCGTCCACTGGCACAATTTCAATTTTATCAGCCAAAACAGATGATTTTTCATTAACTTTGGTACTTTCTCTTACCTGTGATTTTGTGATTTGTTTGTTTTTAACTTTTGGTACCACAACTACTTTTTCTGACAATTTTGTTTCTTGCTTAATCAAAAGCGGTGAAGCTAAATGTTGAGCGATAAACACCGTTGGTTGATTATTATACATTCCACCAGCAACACCAACGCCGAGATCAATAAAATCAGTATCGATCAAATTAGCATAATGAGTCGGACTATTTTTCCAGGCATTGACAATATCTTCTGCGGTACTAAAACCAACCGCCAGATTTTCACCCGCCGCTCGATAATCATACCCTGCCAATTTCAACCACGTTACTACATTTTGATTATTTTCAGTGTGTGCAAAATATTCTTTAGTCGACATATCATCGGCTTTGAGCTGTGCCGAAGCGTTTAATTTAGTCACAATTTTTAGAGCTGGCAAACCTTTTTCGACTCGAGCTTTATTGGTCAAAGCGACAATTTGTCGTTGCTCTTCAGCGAGCACATCTGGTAAGACAAAGGCTTCATTCGGCAAAAACAAGACGAACGCCATCAAAATAACTTTAACCATCAAAAAAAACAAACCGTAAA
Source organism: Patescibacteria group bacterium (assembly GCA_041678785.1). Classification (GTDB taxonomy): domain Bacteria; phylum Patescibacteriota; class Patescibacteriia; order UBA2591; family JBAYNP01; genus JBAYNP01. Next base: position 3,128 of record JBAYNP010000072.1, read on the forward strand.
AAACCACTCTTTTGGTATGCAAAAAATGTGGCTGATAATCGTTTTCCAAGTGCGGAATAAAATATTTTTTAAAAGTTTTATTCATAGTAAAAATACTATAACACAACTCAAAACCAAAAGCTACTTCAAAAATGAAGTAGCTTTGCTTTTTTATTTACATTCGGCTTGATATTTGACTACCGAAGCTTTGGTGATTGGGCCAAAATAACCCGTTATCTGTCTTGCTAAGAAATAATTTATTTTACTCAATTCAGTTTGTAATAATTTTACATTTTCATTACGTGTTCCAAATTTTGTAATTGCAATTAAATCATCAATTGCTTTGACTTTAGCACAACCTTTACTAGCTAAATATTTAGCGACAGCTGAAGCGGTAATTGATCCATAATATTTTGTGGTTTTGAAATTTGCAGGGAAAAAACCGAGACGTTGTAATTCGTTTTGCAAATCATTGACTTCGTCACCTCGATCACCAAACTTTAATTTGGCTATTAACTCGTCAAGTAGAACTACTTTGACACCAAGAACTTTACCATCATCAATTGATGGGGCTGGAGGGGTCACTACAGGCTCTTGGACAGGAGTTTCTTCAATGATTGGTGTTTCATCACTAGTACCCGACCCATCATTAGTATTACTAGATCCACCGGTTGTGCCAGAATTTGAATTTGAAGTGCTGTCTGAAGTAGTTGTGTCTGAATTTCCACTATTATCCATACCTGTATTATCAACTATTACTCTACGACGGCTTGGTGATCCCCATTCAAAAATTACATCATCAGAAACGATATTTCCAGCATTATCCATCGTAGTTAATCTAATCTTATATTCACCATCAATATTAGCACTGACGGTTGTATCTTCTGTGTTTGGAGTGCCAAAAACGACAATAGCAGTTTCATTGTCTGGAGTACTAACAACCGACCATTCATAACCTGCGATTCCAGCACCACCCACACCATCACTAACAGTCGCATTCTGAGTAAATTCAACTCTGTTTTTACTTGGAGAACTTCCAGCTTCGATAGTTGGAGCAATTTTATCTGAAGCAACTTTACTATTAGTTTGCGTTTGTTCATTTCCAGCAACATCTTTGATGCTTTGAGATATGCTTGGATTAATTATAATTGTTGGAGTTTGAGATGTTAAATCCGACAATAAATTTAAAATAACTTCACCATTTTCTTCACTCACTGATTCAATGCCGATTTCAGTTTCATTTGAAATCACCTGAAAATCTCCTACGGTTAGATCTTCACCTATCAAATCTTCATCAAAAACAACCTCGATTTGTCTCACAGCTATTGCTGAGGCACTTGCTAATTCAGGAGGGGTCATATCGATAGTAAAACTCCTATTATTGCTTGTTTGGTTATTTGAAGCTAGATCAGTAGCTGTCACATTGTATTGATTATAACC
>JBAYNP010000073.1:0-4502 GCA_041678785.1 Patescibacteria group bacterium
ACTGGCTCACTGGTTTCGTTCATAATAAATTCTAATTTTTGCCTTCGCTATTTTTCAAAACTCGCCCTGCTGGGCTCAGACAGTTGAAAAATTTTTTACAAATCGCTCAGGGCAAAAATTGAATTTACAATTCACTACACCAATGTTCGCATTTATTTAATAAAACCACAAAATTTAAAGTGTTGTGGGTTGTTATTAGTGTGGGGCGTTTTTTGGTTTGAAATAAAAGAAGCGTTTTGATTGTATTAATATCAGGAGGAATAAGTGCAAAACTTATTTTTTTATTGCAACTTAATTCTAAACTAGGATATGAAAAGATTTATTTCGTTTATTAAAAACCACAAAATTATTTTTTGTGTAGTTTTAATTATTTTGGTTGGTGGTGGTTATTTTGCTTATCAAAAAATTAAAACTCCCAAGACCGAGATTAGCTATTCGACTACGGCAGTTGAAAAGGGAATGTTAATTTCTTCGATCAGTGGTTCAGGACAAGTCTCAGCTTCAAATCAAGTCGATATCAATCCGAGCGTGTCTGGAAAAATTGTAGCACTTGGCAAGAGTGGGGTTGGAGCAACTATCAAAGAAGGTGATTTATTGGTTCAAATTGATGCTCGAGATTCAGCTAGAAGTCTCGGAGAAGCTCAATCTAGTTTAAAAAACGCTCAGCTTGAATTGGAAGAATTGATGGCACCGACAGACGATTTGACTTTGATTCAGGCCGAAAACGCTTTGGTTGATGCTGAAGATACTTTAACAAAATTAAAAACAACCCAAGCTAATTCTTATCAAGAAACTATCGAAAGCAAGCAAAAAGCACAAGACAATTTAGTAAAATCTTATGAAGACGCTTATAATACAGTTTCGAGCGTTTTTTTGGATTTACCAAATGTGATGACCGGAATTTATTCTATTTTATTTAGTGAAGAAATAGCTGACAACGAGATTATAGTTAGTCAGAATTCGAATGATAATGTTTTGATCAATGCTTTTTTGGCAAGAGATTATAGTGAGCGTTCTATTTTTGAAAAATATATTACCGATACCAAAGATGATTATAATTTGGCTCAGACGGCTTACGATAAAAATTTTGATGATTATAAAGCAACGAGCAGATCTTCGGATCGAGCTACGGTTGAAACTCTTTTAAGTCAAACATTAGAAACGACCAAAAAAATTGCTGACGCAGTCAAAAGCGAAAAGAATATGCTTGATTATTGGGTTGAATATCAAACCGACAATGAAACTAATATTTATAGTGACGTCACAAGTTATCAAACGGATTTAAGTTCATATACTTCAAAAACAAATACACATCTCTCTAATTTATTATCGGCTCAAAGATCAATTGAAGATTATAAAGAAAGTATTACTACGGCCGAGAGAGATTTAGCTGAAATGGATCAAAATAATCCATTGGCCTTGGCCGCGGCCGAAAGAAGTATTACTGAGAAAAAACAAAAATTAGCTGATTTAAAAGCTGGTTCAACCGAATTGGAAATTAAAAGTAAACAATTAGCGGTTCAGCAAAAACAGAATAGCTTAATTAAAGCTCAGCAAGATTATGCGGATTATTTTGTAAAAGCTCCTTTTGATGGAACAATCGCAGCTTTCAATGTTTCTAAGGGTGATACTGTTTCAAGTGGGACGGCAATTGCAACTTTAATTACCGATCAAAAAATCGCTGAAATTACTTTAAATGAAATTGACGTTGCTCAAATCAAAGTTGGACAAAAAGTTACCTTAACTTTTGATGCCGTTGCTGATTTAACAGTAACTGGTGAAGTAGTTGAAGTTGCTGCTTTGGGTGAAGTGAGTTCTGGTGTGGTGAGTTATGATGTAAAAATTTCTTTTGATGTACAAGACGAACGAGTTAAATCTGGGATGAGTGTCAGTGTTGAAATTATTACCGAGTCAAAGGCTGACGTATTATTAGCTCCAATTAATGCTGTTAAAACATCTGGATCTGAAAGTTATGTCGAAGTTTTAGTCGATGGTCAAGTTCAAAAGAAAACTGTTGTGACCGGTTCAAGTAATGACACTATGATTGAAGTTACTGGTTTAGAAGAAGGTGAGGAAGTGATTTCTGGTACTACGGCAGGAACTGGTAGCACAAAGACTAAGACAACATCAGAAAGTTCTGGTGGACCAGATGGCGGAATGATGATGATGTTACGATAAAATATGAGCATGATAAAATGTGAAAATATTGGTAAAGTTTATAAAACTGGTGATACTGAAATCGAAGTATTAAAACAGATTTCTTTTGAAATAGAAAAGGGTGAATTTGTGGCAATTATTGGACCATCGGGTTCCGGTAAGTCAACTTTAATGCATATTTTGGGAGCACTCGATAAACCGACCAGTGGTAAATATTATCTTAACGACAAAGATATTTCCGAAATGTCAGATGATGAATTGGCAGAAGTTCGTTCGCAAAAAATTGGTTTTGTTTTTCAATCGTTTAATCTTTTATCTCGTTCAACTGTTTTAAGAAATGTCATTTTGCCGTTATTATATGATAGCAAAATTTCTAAGGAAGATAGAATTAAAAGAGCTTCAAATTCTTTAAAAGCTAGTGGGCTCGAAGAAAATCGTTGGTCGCATTTGTCGAATCAACTTTCTGGTGGACAAATGCAACGCGTAGCAATTGCTCGAGCTTTGGTTAATGAGCCAGATTTGATATTGGCTGATGAGCCAACGGGAAATTTGGATTCAAAAACTGGCGACATTGTCTTGGAAACTTTTAAAAATTTGAATAAAGAAAAGGGTCACACTATTATTCTTATTACGCACGAACGTTATGTGGCTAGTCATGCTGACAGAGTTATTGAGATAAAAGATGGCAAAATCGTTTCAGATGCCAAAAGTGTTAAAGTAGATTTGTTAAAAGAAAAATAATTATGTTATTTTCAGATTTATTACAAGAAACCTATTTTAGTCTGTCGGCTAATAAGTCGAGATCGTTTTTGACGATTTTGGGTATTGTGATTGGAATTGGTTCGGTAATTACGATGATTTCGATTGGTCAAGGTTCGACACAAAATATTGAGGAAAATATTCAGTCTCTTGGTTCAAATTTATTGATTGTTATGCCAGGATCTCAAAAAGGTGTTGGTTCAATGGTTCGGGGCGGAATGGGCTCAGCAACGACTTTGACGCTTGATGATGCTGAAGCGATACAAAATGAAGTTGAATATGTTGAAGAGGTAGCTCCTAACATTTCTTCGCGTGAGCAGGTAAAAACCACCGAAGGAACTAACACCAACACTAGTATTTACGGAGTAACTGATGCCTATATGACGGTAAAAAATGTTGAAATTGAGTTGGGTAGTTTTTTTAATGCAACTCAGGTCGAAAAAAATTCCAAAGTGGCTGTCATTGGACCGACAACTCGCGACGATCTTTTTGGCGAGGGGATTGATCCGACGAATAAAAAAATTCGTATCGGTAGTCTGGAATTTACTGTTATTGGGGTTACTGTAAGTAAAGGTAGTTCTGGAATGAGTAGTTCTGATGATTTGATTTATATCCCTCTTTCGACAGCCCAAAGATATTTGACTGGTAGTGATTCGGTGAGTACAATTAATATTCAGATTGATAATGCGGATTATATGACGATTGCCGAAGAAGAAATTAATAATTTGCTTTTAGAAAGACATGATATTGTTGATTCGACTCAAGCTGATTTTAGTATTATGAATCAGGCTGATGTAATGAGCACAATGACTGACGTTAGTAGTACGATGACATTGCTTTTGGGAGCGATTGCGGGAATTTCGCTTTTGGTTGGCGGAATTGGAATTATGAATATGATGTTAACGACCGTAACCGAAAGGACTCGAGAAATTGGTTTGCGTAAATCGTTGGGAGCTAAAAGCAAAGATATTAGCACTCAATTTTTATTTGAATCAATCGTCTTAACTTTTACTGGTGGAACCGTTGGCATCTTTTTGGGATGGCTTGCGTCATTTTTAGTAACTAAGTTTAGTGATACTGCGACGGTTGTTACTTCATTTTCGGTTTTGTTAGCTTTTGGAGTCTCGGCGGCAATCGGAATTATCTTTGGTTATTATCCAGCCAAAAGAGCAGCTAAGTTAAATCCAATTGAAGCTTTGAGATATGAATAATTTATTAATTAATAAGCATTAAAATTAAATTTATGCAAAAAAAGTATTTATTAATTTTTGTTTTATTGCTCGGTTTGATTGTTGCGACTGGTTGCACTAGTCAAAAAACACAAAACGACAACAATAATTCTGGTGATAAAACACAAGAACAAACTCAGCAAGATCAAAATTTTCAGCCAGGTAGTGATCAACAAGGTAAAATGAATGAAAATTTTGATGAAGCAAGTTCAACCGATTTAGCTGTTGGGCAAACGATTATGCTAATAGGATCTGAAAGTAACGGGGTTATTATGGCCAATCAGATTATGATTGGTAATAATGCTGAAGATTTTACAAATATCGGTGGTCCTATAAATAATGATACAAGACCAGTTG
>JBAYNP010000074.1:0-4494 GCA_041678785.1 Patescibacteria group bacterium
GATAAAGACGCAGGCAAAGCAGCGGAATATGCACAATATACACTCAAAACAGTTTCCCGCTATGAACTGGCAAAGCAATCCGCAAGTTTGATTGATGACCAGAAATCCGCATTGCAAAAACAACTGGAAGAGATTGAAACCGAACGCCAGAAAAAGAAAGCCGAAACCGGTATCGGTACAAGATTTGACATGACGGGTATGTTCAAGCCTTCCGCTGTTTACAGCCGCAGACCTGACCTTAAACGTTATATAGTAATGGATGATAAAGACAAACCTGTAAGCTATGCAGAACCGGCAACAGCGGCAGTGCAGGGCGATTTGAAAGAGTACTACGGCAAAAAAGTCGGTCTTAACGGCGAAATTTCAACCGACCCATTGAGTAATTTCCCATTGATTAAATTTACCGAGATTCAAGTGCTGTCTGAAGACCAGACTGAAGAACAACCGGAAAATAAGCCTGCAGATCAGTCGGCAGCAGTAGATGCGGAGCTTAAAGACTCTAACACGCCGAGCGAACCGAATATGCCGAGTGAGCCGAATACTCCGAGCGAAGAACCGACAAATCCTGCCGAGACAAACGACGCTAATCCGTAGTCCGTTAGGCAATCTCTAATAATTCGAAAAATTGAGATTGCTTCGTCATCCTGCTTCGCTAAAGATATGCAGGATTCCTCACAATAACAATTTTAGGGGTTGCTGTTAAGGTTTGTACGTAAGAACGAGTGTTCAGCCTTTAATGACTTGAAAGGGTGCTTATGTGGTATTATGTGCGTAACAATCAGCGTATTGGGCCGGTCGATGAAGCTACGATTATATCTTCGATTCAAAACGGCACTATTGAGCGGCAAACGCTGGTGTGGAAAGAAGGAATGGCTGACTGGATTCGCGCAGATGCCTGTGAGTTCGCAGATAAGTTTTCCGCTATTCCGCCGACACCGCCGGGAATAAGTCTGACTTCTTATGTTCCTTCAGAAACTAATTATACGCCTGAATCATTTCATAAGTTATGGCTTTGGTTTACATGGCTGATTTCTCTCGGGTTGGTTTTTTCATTTATTTTAATTGGTATTCCCGCTCTTGTTGCCGCTGTTGTTCTTAATTACATCTTGCTGTATCGATTCTGGAAACTCATACAGGACGGCAAAGCTCGGACATCGCCGGGTTTAGCTGTCGGTCTTTGTTTTGTACCAATCTTCAATCTTTATTGGATATATGTTGCGTGGGTGGGGCTTGCAAAGGATATGAATCTCTATTGCAGAGAACGTAATATTAACGCGCCGTTCGTGAACGAAGACCTCGCTCTTGCATCATATATTGTGTCTCTGGCGTCATTGATACCTTATATTGGTATTTTAGCTGCGATTGCCTCTGTTGTGCTGTGTATTATTTTGGTCAAACAATTTGTTGAGACAACAAAAGCGATAATTATTTCAAAGGCGAAGTCGTCCGACGAAGCATCACAGTCGGCTTGACGGCCAGCGGTTCATTGCCGACTTCAGCACTGTTAATGATTTTGACGAGTAAATCGGCTGCGCGTCTTCCAACTTCATGTAATTCGATACGCACAGAGCTTAATCCCACGCATCGCAGCGCACTTGGGTCGGAATCCTCGATACCCATTAATGAGATTTCCTGCGGTATTTTGATTCCTCTTTCCTGACAAACGGCAAGAATTTCATATGCGAGCCAATCTCTTTCGGCAAGCAGGGCGGTCGTCTGCGGTTTTTTAGATTTAATATAATCAACTATGTTTTCCGCCAGATTCTTCGAGTCATCCTCGGATGACGCCGGCATATCCGCATTGTAAATTTCAGCAGACTCGTTTAAATTCTTTTCAGAAACTGCCGCTTTGAAACCATCTATAAGCATATTCGTGTTTTCAGACTGCCGGCCTGATAACGCGAAGACGATATTTCTGTGGCCTAATTTATTCAGTGTCTCGACGGCTATATACGCGGAATTATAATAATCGCTCTTCACCAGATGACACTGGAAATCTTCAATACCCCTATCAACAAGAACCAAAGGGATTTTGTACTTTTGAATTTCACGATAAATATGAATATTCTGCTGGTAGCCTGAATAAGCGGCTATAATTCCATCGACGTGCTTACCAATGAAAAACTCTATCTCCCTGTGTTCTCTGTCCGGCTGATTATTGTGTACCGAAAGCAGGGGCGTGTATTCCGGGTAAATAGTTTCAGTGATGCCTTTCAGAATTCTTTCATGGAAATTTCCCCGCAGATTCGCCACCATTACGCCAATTGTGAAAGTTTTATTGTTTGCCAAACCAGCCGCCAGAAGGTTGGGTCTGTATCCCAATTGCTCCGCTACTTCGCGTACCCTTTTTATAGTTAATGCTGACAAGGCACGCTTGCCGGGATGGATTCCTCTTATTGCGTGTGAAGCCGTACTTGGCGAAACTCCAGCCATTCTCGCGACTTCTTTTAGCGTTACTGCCATAAATCCGTTTTGCCTCTATATAATTGTTGAATCGTTTCAACTTGATAATCTATATGTTGAAAGTCTTTAAAATTTTTACAATTTCAAACAAACTTCAACTACTGAATTAACAAAGACTTATGTTATTATATCTTTTTTATATTCCTATGCAATTTATTTTTTTTAATAAATCTTATGATGGGTAATGTTTGACCAAATAAGGGTAAATATTGTTTAGGCAACGTCAACAAGAGTCAGTGAGTCGGAAAATTTGCGGACGAGTTCAGCCCTGATGTTTTTGTGATTGGCGGAGGTCAGCATAGGGTCTTTTTCGACGAGTTCAAACGCGTCTTTCGTGCCATTTGCAGCAAATCCATATCGTCGATAATGTTGGCGATTTTCATATCGGGCAGGCCGTGCTGGCGTGAGCTTAATAATTCTCCGGGGCCGCGAATTTTTAAATCGTGCTCGGCGATTTCGAAACCATCGTTGCTTTGTTCCATAATTTCAAGTCTGTTGTTGGCGGTTTCATTTTCTGTCTGCGCGACGAGCAGGCAATATGATTTTGATGAGCTTCTGGCGATTCTGCCGCGAAGCTGATGCAGTTGCGCAAGGCCGAACATATCAGCTTCCTCGATAACCATTATCGTCGCGTTCGGAATATCGATTCCGACCTCAATGAGAACCGTTGAGACAAGGCAGTTGATTTTTCCTTTTCTGAATTCTTCCATAATCCTTTGTTTGTCATCGCCTTTCATCTGGCCGTGCAGCAGACCGATGTTAAATTCAGGGAAGATTTTCTTTCGCAGATTTTCATATTCGGCAATCGCGGCTTTGACGTCGCCGTTTTCGCTGTCAACGATTCTTGGATATACGAAAAACGCCTGTTTTCTCGCTTTGAGCCTTTCACGGATAAATTCATAGGCCTTTGGCAAATCCTTCGGATGAATGTATCTTGTAACGACATCGCCTCGGCCGGGCGGGCAGTGTCTTATAATTGATGTGTCGAGGTCGCCGAAGGCGGTCATCGCCAGCGTTCGCGGTATCGGCGTCGCGGTCATTACGAGGCAGTGCGGCGTAACTTTTTTTCGCAACTGCGCCCGCTGGTGTACGCCGAACTTGTGCTGCTCGTCTATGACGACAAGCGCGAGCGATTCGAAATCTATATCTTTTTGCAGTAACGCAACCGTGCCAACGACGATGTCTATTTGGCCGGTTTTTATTTGTTTCAGGATTTGGTTTCTTTTCAGTCCCGTTAGTCCGCCGGTGATAAGCTGTCTGCGGACGCTGCTGTTTCTCAGGTATCTTTCGATACTGATAAAATGCTGCGAGGCGAGGATTTCAGTCGGTGCCATTATCGCAACTTGTTTTTTATTTGCGACGGCCAGCAGGGCGGCATAAAGCGCGACAACTGTTTTGCCGGAGCCGACGTCACCCTGCAAAAGCCGGTTCATCGGCTCGTCGCGTGACATATCGGCCGTTATTTCCTCGATGACTTTGTCCTGGTCTTCGGTCAGCAGAAATGGGAAACGCTTTCTTATTCTGCGGTCAATTTTTTCACTGGTCTGCATTGGGACTGCCTGCGTGAAATGTCGTGTGCGATACCGCCTTAAGGCCAGGCCGAGCTGCATCAAAAAAAGCTCGTCGTATTTTAGCCGGCGCCTCGCTTTTTTTAGCTGTTCTTCGTCGGCGGGTTTGTGTATCCATTTGAAAGCGTCAACCCGGCTGATAAGCTGATTGGTTTTTCTAAAATCCTCATCGTAAAATTCATCGACTAACTGCGGTATATTGTCGAGAACAGGATGAATAATTCGTTTTATCTGTCTGCTCGACAGCTTGGCCGAACCCGGATAAACGCCGCCGCCGAAATATTCCAGTGCGTCGGGAGCCTGTTCGTCGATGACGGTGAATTTTGGATTAGTCATCTGGAGCTGATGTTTGTATTGGGTGACTTTGCCGGAGGCCATTATAGTTTGTCCGACCTGCAATTTGTCGCGAAGGTATCCGCCGTGGAACCATATAATTCTGCACATTCCGGTATCATCTACAGCC
>JBAYNP010000075.1:0-4420 GCA_041678785.1 Patescibacteria group bacterium
ATGGAAAGATAAGGGTAATATTTGCTCTTATGATTCCGCATCCTAGCAGCGGAGAGCATGACGATAGTAATAGTAAAGATTTTAAGGAGGCAGCTAAAAAACTTTAATCATATGGAAGGACCAATAATTTTGAAAGAGTGGAGAGATCGTAGCGGCAAAGCAACTTATCCGATTAGTGAAAACAAAAAAATAATAAAATGTTTTCACGAGAAGCAGACCGAACCAAGACCAGGAGATCCAGTATGTTGGTGTATGGTATGTCATCGGAACAGGGTGGATGTAGATGCAATGAGAGAGCAGAATAGATCTATGAAGACAGATCTTAGCGTGGTTCCAAAAATACTGCTAAAACTGCTTAAATTAAGGATTTTAATAGGATAATAGGGGGACTTGCTACGTAAATTAAATTATGGTATAATTTACGTAGCAGTACCTGAATAATTTATGAGCAATAAAAAGGGGAACAGGCAGTTTTCCGGATTAAGAAAAGATATCTATCTAGGCAATCAAATATTTCTGGGATATCCTCATAGAAGACATAGAAAGAATTTCCGCAGCGATGATGACAGCAAGGTTAAAAAAATTGAGGAGCTGAAGATTAATGAGTTCAACGAAGCTATTAAAAAATCAGACTTTGAAAATATATGATTAATCATTCGGAAAAAGCTGTCTGGGATATGTTCTCAAAGTTCATCCGGGCGAGAGACGCTGATTGGAGAGGATACGTTAGATGCATAAGTTGCGGATGCATAAAGAACTGGAAAGATGGAATCGATGCCGGACACTTCATAGCTCAGGGAAGCGACAGTGCGCTTAAGTACAACGAGATCAATGTCAACGGACAATGTTCGGAATACTGCAACCGGCGCATGAGTGGTAATCTAATAATGTACCGCATGGGACTGGTTAGAAAAGTAGGAGAAGAAAAAGTTAAATTGTTGGAACAGTCGCACTTTTTCAAGACTACTAAGAAGCGGCCGAATCAAATGGAACTGAATGCGATGTACAATTTTTATAGCAATAAATTCAAAGAGCTTAAGAAAATAAAATGCTTAGATTAAATTTATGTCATGGAATAAAGCGGAACAATTACTGCAGAACGAAATCAGGAAAATAAATGTTAAGATAGATGGAAAGAAAAAAGAAATCCATCGGTTAGAGTTAGATCGAGCAGAGATAGAGGAAAGTTTAAAAATAACTTTAAAAAAATGAAGAAGAGACGAAAGGGAGGTTGCTAACCTCTCGTGCGATTATCGTATAATGGTTATTACGTCAGCCTTCCAAGCTGATCACGCCGGTCCGATTCCGGTTAGTCGCTCAATATGACGGAAACACAAAAAATACCAATGGCGGAAAAAAGTGAACGCGAACTTAGGCTTTATTATTTTATAACAAAAAAGTCTAACAATGCGTTTGGAGCAGCTGAAGTTAAAGAGGGTGTAATAACAACTCTCAGTTTTGATTTAGACGGCGCTCTTGATGTAGCGACAAAGATGGCAACGATTGATACTACTTTGGTATTCGCTGGTTTTGAAAATATTTCAAAAATACTAGATAAAGTAGATATGGCCAAAGGGAACCAGGTAAGTATTAATTTACCGGTTGAAATTAGTAAAAAGGTGATGGCAAAAGACGAATTTAAAAATAATATACTTTTAGCGGCTGACACCATGATCATTGACGTTAAAGATAGGAGTGCATTAAAAAGAATAATATCCAAAATAAAATGAAAACAGAAAAATTAAAAATGGTACAGGTTAAAATAGGCGAACTTAAAGCGGCCGACTATAACCCGAGAAAATGGGAGCAGGCGGCGATCGATAAACTAACCGAGAATATTAAAGAATTCGGATTTATAGATCCAGTCATCGCTAACATGGCGCCAAAAAGAAAGAACGTAATAATCGGCGGCCACTTTAGAGTTAAGATTGCCAAAGACCTTGGATATAAAACCGTCCCGGTTGTTTATGTTAACATCCCAGAGATTAAAAAAGAAAAAGAATTGAACCTACGCTTGAATAAAAATACCGGAGACTGGGACTGGAAACTATTACAGGATTTTGAAAAAGATATTTTAGAAATCGTCGGATTTAGTAGTGTCGAGCTAGACAAATTATTTAGCGATGACGATGTAAAGGATGATAACTTTGACCCGGATGAGGTGTTAAAAGGCATTGGATCACCAAAATCAAAACCCGGCCAGGTCTATAAATTGGGCCGGCACGTTCTGATGTGTGGAGATGCGACTAATCCGGAACACGTTAAAAAGTTATTAGACGGAAATAAAGCCGCCATGGTATTTACAGATCCGCCATACAACGTCGACTATAAAGGAGGAATGGGCGGAGATGGAAAGAAACATAACCGGGGTGGAATTTTAAACGACAAAATGAGCGCGGAAAACTTCTATGAATTTTTATCAAAGTCGGTTGGAAATTTAATAAATAATTGCAACGGCGCGCTTTATGTCTGCATGAGCTCAAGCGAGATGGATACTTTAAAAAAGGCATTTACCCGAGGGGGGGGGCACTTCTCAAGCTTTATTATATGGGTCAAAAATACTTTTACACTGTCGCGGTCCGACTGGCAGAGTCAATACGAGCCAATGCTTTACGGATGGCCGGATAAAATAATCAATCATTATTTTGCGGGCTGGAGAGATGAAGGTAATGTCTGGGAAAATATGGAAACTTTAAAACCAAAATTTGACGGAGAAAAAACCACCATAAAAATAGGAGAGTTTCACCTGGAGATAAACGGATCAGTCACCGGTCGGGTAATAAGAAAAAAGGAGATGGTAGACATCTGGAATGAGAAAAAACCAACTAAGAGCAAAGAACACCCAACAATGAAGCCGGTAAAGCTCGTTGCTAAGGCCATAAAGGCCAGCTCTGTGCGCGACGACATTGTTTTGGACACATTTGGCGGCTCCGGGTCGACTTTAATCGCTTGCGAGGAGTTAGACCGGGTCTGCTACATGATGGAGTTGGATCCGAGATATTGCGACGTGATCCGTGAGAGATATGACAAATTTAAGAAGAAAGATAAAAATTAATCATATGGACGAAATAATAAAAAAATTAGCTGAACTGTTTGAAATTAGAGCATCGGTTGAAAATGAAATAAGAGAAATACTGGAAAGAAATAGTGATGTGGCTAAGTTCAATATTAATAGTGTTTCTAAAAATGGTAAAAAAGTAACCGGAAATTTTGTTAAAGAAACAGAGCCATCTCCTTTATTCTCTGGTGATCCTCTATACCCTAGCGATGATAGACAAAAGGGGCACTCTAAGTCAAAACATAAATGGTGTCGGGAATATGATGGATGTGTAGTTTGTGGATCAAGTAAATTAAAACATATATCAGCTGGTGTTTGTGCCGGGTGTTATAGTCCTCTAAAAGTAAAAGCAATTAAAGCAGGAGTTGATCCTAAAAAATTATTGGGAGCGACTAGCAAGAAGATGCGGGAATTAATGGGCGAAGATACGTCTAAGCCGCGCGATTATTATTGCAACGACTGCGAGCATGAATTTAAATCAGATAAGGCGATAATCGATGTTGTTTGTCCAAACTGTAAATCAATCCATGTTGGGTTAGCACACTAAATATGATCGGAAAAGTAAAAAGAATAGAATATAACTGTCATCACAAAAGAAAGGGATTTTTTACTAGAGTTGAATTTATGATAAAAGGAGAAGGATGGGCTAAAGCAGATTTTTTTAACGGTTCCGGTGATTGGAATGGATGGTATGAATTAATAAAAGTTGGAAAGTTGGTCCATGGAATAGTGTTAAAAAAGAAAGGAGACATAGACGTCAGTAAGGTTCCGGTTAAAATTAGGCCTCCGGAAACAAAAAGATGGGTTGAAATGGATGACGGATCGATGGCCCTGGAGGATATACCACAAGTTAAAAGTGAAGATATAATTGTAGAACCAATTCAAGAAAAATTAATTTAGTTTTATGAAAAAGTGGCACGTAACATGCAAGTGCGGAAGAAGAATGACCAAGCGCCGATACATAACCGGAATTTATTGCCGGTGTGAAAAAAGAGGACTGTTTAATTTTTGGAGACATAGTAGAGGGATAAGAGTAGGGAGAGTTATTTAATTTATTAATATTGTTTATTGATAGGGGGAATAGAAAATTAGACGTCTGTTTCGGTGGTAACTAAAGGCTGTTCCAATGCCGTCAGGCAACGACAGATACCTGGGGCCGAAGCGAAAAGTGCCGTATATAAGGGGAGTGAACGTCCGGCTCAATTTTCTCTCCCTATCAGTAAATAATCACTAACAGCCTTAGGGCTTAATAATATGAAAAATTTATCAGACAGAGCGAAAGAGTGCTTTCTTGGATATATAGATTTTGAATATCAGGGTTTAATGTTTTGTAGAGTTGATGTTGATTAGCAAATAATTAAA
>JBAYNP010000076.1:0-4387 GCA_041678785.1 Patescibacteria group bacterium
CCCCAAGACTTTTTGTTACTTTTTGGTCTCAAAAAGTAAAGAGGAATACAAATGTTGGGTTTTATTAAAATGAGTTAAGAACACTAAATCATTAAACTTACTTTCTTATTCTTATCTTTACGTAATCCACGTTTAAGGGATTCTTCGACTACACCCCAGAGTACTGGGGTTCTGCTCAGAATGACACCTATTTTGTTTTGCAAATTGCAATGTTAATTTTAATTAAACGTGGTTTGTAGAGACGTCGATTTATCGCGTCTCTACAGTGCGTTGATTTTTGTTTTTCTAATTTCAACGCCAAGTTTATCTCCATTTCATTCTTAATTCCCAAAAAATATGCTATAATTTCATGACTAAATAAAACATTTTATGACAAAAACAAAAATTTCCATTTTTCTATCTTTTATTCTCTTTTTTAGCTTTATTTTTCAAGTTTTACCAACAGAAGCCGTCGCCATTCAAGCCTACAAAGGCTATCGTGCCGAGCTTTCTAGTACTAGTTTTTCAGGAACAATACAAGCTCAGATGGGCAAAGCCATGACTCTCGAAGCTAAGTTTAAAAATACTGGCACCAAAACTTGGAAAAATAATGACAAAGCTTTTATCACTCTCGATGTCAGCGAACCTTATCTTCGCCAAAGCCAATTCCAACATAAATGGTGGCGCACAAACGATTGCCCAGCTTGGCTCTTAGAAAAATCAGTTAAGCCTGGTGAAATCGGAACATTTCGTTTTGCGATTCAACTTCCAAACACAGCTGGTGAATATACCGAAAACTTCCGCCTGGCCGCTACCAATACCGCCTGGATTCCCGGTGGCAATTTGGTGATTAATTTTAATGTCATCGATCCAAGCAAACCAGTCGTTATTTCGGCTGAACCGACCGATCCTGAAGTTACCATTGGTGCCGAAGAAATTGTCGAGCCGGTTTTTGGAAAATTAACTAAAGAAATTACCGATCCTCGATTTAATCCGACACGCTATATCGCTAAAACCTTGGACGAATTTACCAAAATTTCTTTACCTCTAAAATTAAGTGCTACTCAGCCTGAAAAAGGCGCCATCGTTCGCGTCGGACTTTTTTCAACTGAAAAAGAAGTGGTTGTCAAAAGCACTGGCGCTTTCGAAGTCCGCAATGAAAAAGGCGAGCTTTTATTCGAAAGCTTGGACGGTAAAGCCATCACTACTAAATTTGATTTTAAAACCTTGTATTCCAATATTTATAATGCCGAAAATGAATTGGTTTTTTCCACTGACACTCCGATCAGATTTGTCCCTGTTGATGAAAATATTCCACTTGAAATCACGAGCAACAAAACCAACACCGAAAACTGGAAAAATTATACTTTATTCAAAGGCGTAATCGAACTTCGCTATACTAGTGATGAGACTTTTTGGATAATCAATGAACTCTCGATGGAAGATTATCTCAAAGGTTCGGGTGAATGTGGCAATCCAAATCCCGCCGGCTATCTCCAAGCTATGGCCATCGCCGAAAGAACCTATGCGACTTATTATCTACTAAATCCTAGCAAACATGTTGCGCGTGGTTTTGATTTAGTCGCTCACGCTGGCGATCAAGTTTATTTCGGTTACTCTCGCGAATTAATGCAACCAAACGTCGCTCAAGCCGTCGACGCTACCAACGGATTAATCATAACCTACAATAACGCAGTCGTAATCACTCCATATTTTGCTCGAAGCGATGGTATGACTCGCAGTTGGAAACAGGCTTGGGGTGGCACCGACAAGGCCTGGCTCCAACCAAAATATGTTCCTTTTGATGATGGTGAAACTATGCTCGGTCACGGAATCGGCATGTCGGCTTGGGGTGCTTGGGATATGGCCAAGACGGGTTATAACTTTGAAGAAATTGTGAATTATTTTTATACTGGAATAAATTTATTAAAATATAACTAAAAATATTTTTGCTTTTAAATAAAAAAATAACTTCGCCATTGAAGTTATTTTTTTAAAAACTTTATATTTTTTTAATTTTTTCTTCTAGTTTTTTAAGTCGGAGCCAATTTTTAAAACCGTTACCCGCAATACTAATAATTTCTGCCTTTATTTCTTCAGATAAATTGTCTCTTTCGGCAATAACAAAGGCGATTAAACTCCAACCGGTCAAATCCACAGCCTCATAAGATAATTCTGTTAAAATATCATTAAGTTTTTTATTAAAAACTCCATCACCATGTTCTTTAAAACCCTTGATCATTTTTTCTTCCAAAAAAATTTTAAATTCATCAGTTAAATCTAAATTATCTTTATCTAAAGTGTTTTCAATTTTTTTTGTAAAATCTTCAAAATATTCTTGGTACTTCATTTTAAATATTTATTATTTATTATTAATTTATTTTAACATCTAAATTAATATTTTGAAAACCTTGGAAAAATAAACAATACCCGTTATAATTGAAAGACTTAAAAATCAAAGTTATGAAAAATCAAACTATCTATCCTCTCATCATTATCGGCGGGGGACCGGCTGGCCTAACCGCTTCAATTTATGCCTCGCGCTACGGCATCAAGAATTTATTGCTGACCGAAAGTCCTGGTGGCACCATTGCTTATTCGCACTCAGTCGGTAATTGGCCGAGCGAAATCGAAATCTCCGGCATCGAATTAACTCAAAAATTTGAAAAATCCGCCCGACATTATGGTGGCGAAATTGAATATGAAAAAGTTGTTTTGATCAACAAAAAAGCTGATCTTTTTGAAATTCTTACCAATGAAAACCACACATTTTTGGCTAAAGCAATTTTACTTACCATCGGAACTAAGCGCCGAAAATTAAATATCGAAAGCGAAGCTAAATTTATCAACCACGGCGTGAATTACTGTGCGACTTGCGACGGGTCGCTATATAAAAACAAAACTGTGGTCGTTGTTGGTGGTGGTAATGCCGGCGTTGGTAGCGCTTTGATTCTTTCAAAAATTGCTAAAAAAATTTATCTCTTGGAATCTCTGCCGGAATTAAGAGCCGAAAAGGTTTGGCTGGATGATCTGGCTAAAACCGAAACTGAAATAATTTTAAACAATCAAATTATCGAAATCGCTGGCGACAAAGAGGTTGAAAAAATAATTCTTGCCAAGGATTATAATGGCTCACGAGAAATTAAAACCGACGCTGTTTTTGTTGAAATCGGCGTTAATCCACAATCAGATTTAGTCGATGCTTTAAATTTAGAAAAAGATGAGTGGGGTTATGTTAAGGTTAACCCGAAACAACTCACTAGCGTACCAGGAATTTGGGCGGCTGGCGATATCACTAGCGAATCCGATCATTTCCAACAAGTTCTGACCGCCTGTGCCGAGGGAGCCATCGCAATTAATTCAATCAATCAATTTTTAAAAAAATAATATGAAAATTTTAAAATTCGGTGCCACTTGGTGTCCAGGCTGTGTCGTCATGGGGCCACGTCTTGAAGAAATCAAAACTCAAAACCCCGACATTGAAATTGAAATGATTGATACCGACCAAAATCCAGAATTGGCCGAAAAATATGATGTTCGCGATTTACCGACGTTGGTTTATCTCGACAAAAACGGCGTTGAACTTGAAAAACAGCACGGAATCTTGCCAAAAGAAAAAATTAACGAAGCGATAAGTAGGTATCGGGATTAAGATTAAAAACTGAAACTTGACAAAAACAATTTAATCTGTTATACTTTAACCAGTAATTTAAACGAGGAGTAAAAATGACTTCCAGTACAGATGATGATGGGTTTCTTGTTTTTTGGCTCTTCTTGTTGATTTTGGCTATGGGCTCAATGACTTTTGAAACAAGCGTCTCTGAAGAGCCTAAACAAAGAACCGTATATACCCAAAGAGGCATTTATACCGGAGAAGTCCGTCGCCTTGGGGGAGGACTTTTCGACAAAATAGATGCCAAAGGGGAAGATGTTTGGATAGAGATTGCAACTCCAAAGGACATTAGGACGTATTCCATCACCCTTGTCGACAGCATACGGTAATCTTATAACCACGTATTTCAAAGCCTGGCGCAAGCTAGGCTTTTTATTTTTGATTGATCAACAATAAAGATAGGTGCGGCTTGTTCAAATTTCAGAAACGCTGGGGGTTTAGGGGTTAATTAAAAAATCAGTTGGTTTTAATTTAAATAAATGCGAACATTGGTTGAGTGAATTATTAAATTCAATTTTTGCCCTGAGCGGTTTGTAAAAAATTTTTCAATTGTCTGAGTCCCCACACCCATTAAATAATGCAATATAAATAAAATTATTAAAGTAGGTTTATTATTTAATGGGTGTGGGGACGAGTTTTGAAAAATAGCGAAGGCAAAAATTAGAATTTATTATGAACGAAACCAGTGAGCCAGTTTTTTGTTACTTTTTTGTCTAAAAAAGTAAGAGAAAACGC
>JBAYNP010000077.1:0-4224 GCA_041678785.1 Patescibacteria group bacterium
ATTGTGCTTAAGTTATTAATTGAACCATGAATTTTTAAAACTTTCCGTCCTGACATATCCCAAAAAGCAAAATCTTCTGGAATGACTATTGGGATAGCACGACATTCAGTTTCAAAAAAGTCGTCCCAATTTGTTGTGATAATTTCACTGATTTGATGAACATTTGCTAATTCTCTATGAAAATCAGTAACTGAGTTATATAATTGATCAAATGACTTTGAATATTCTATTCTTTCTCTAATCTTTTGTAATAACTTTTTTCTACCATTTGGTTGATTTTCATATTTACTCATTATACTTGAAAATGATAGTTTACTAGTTTTGGGATCAATTAATAATTCATCACAAATATCTTCATAAAATGAAAATGGAAAAGCATTTCTTCTTTCTGTACTAACACCACCACCAGCAAATATCACTAAATTATTTTTTAGAATCGAATCTTTGATTAAATCTGATATTTCAAAATCATTATAATTTTTACAGTAAACACAATTTTTATCATATTTTTTATTCATATAAAAATAAAATCCTTATGAGCCATGGATGGCGAATGCTAAAACATTCTGCCGAACATTTTATGTAACGGGTTATTATACGAACTTTAGTTTGTATAATATACCCAGACTTACATAGATACAAGCGTTTTTAAAATAAGAGCCTAACCCAATTCTAGCACAATCAAACCAGAAAAGCTAATTGATACAGATCATATTTTTATCAAAACTAGCTCTTAATTTTCTTAAGTTTTTCTGGCATTGTCAGATAATTTTCTTTGGTAATAACTTTGCCACCTGATTCAATTTCCAGTTTTTTCCTGGCATCACCAGCGATTTTCCCGCCTTTTTGGGCGGCAATTTTGTTTTCGACAAAACCCTTTGCATTTCTATCTCGAGTTATTTTTGTTGTTGAAGCTTCGCCGAGCATTGAAAAAATCAACTCCAAATCATTCATATGATCCCGCAAATTCTCTCTTTTTAGCCCCTTATATTCTTTGTATCTGCTGGGCGTCATCCCAAAAGTAGCCTTGGATATTTCGGCGGTTAGAATTTCAAACTCTTTTTGTTCTTTGATTTCACGTTTTTTCCATTCGTCAGTTAATTCTTCACGGACGGCGATGCCCCGCATTCGTTTTTCGATCCAACTCTCGGAATAGCCTTTGAGTTTATAAAGCATTTTGGTTCTTTTGGTGGCTAGTTCAGGATCTTCGATTTCCTGGATTCTTTCAAACCCAACTTTAGCTAGCCAGCGCTTGAAGGGCTCAGCTTTAGGTGAAGGGATAGATTGAATTATGCGAAATATACCTTCGGTATTGGCACAATCGGTCTCGTATTTTTTACCATCGGAAGCCTCTAATTTCAGTCCGTGACAAAATGTCACGACCTCACTTCCTTCGGCTATAAGTCGCTGTTTTAATTTTCGCCAGTAGGCCCCTGGGTCAGGGCTATTAGTTAATGCGTCACAAATATCAACAACCGAAAACCACCATTCTTTTAGATAAATGATTCGTCTGATTGTTTTGCCTTTAAAAATGGCAAGGTGGTTTTCTGGGTTTTGATTGTTTTCCATTTGAGTTATAAAAATGAAGATATTAAATTTAATACTTTTAAATTATAACATATTTTAGCGAAAGGATTTAATTGGGCAAATAGAAATGTTGCTTGAGAGAGTTTTTGATTTTTTTAAATTGTTCAATATGTAGTTTTTTTATTTCTTCAAATTCTTGCGAAATATTTTTACCATCTTTAAAAATTGAAAATGTTTCGAGTAATATTGTATCATTATATCCAATAGAATTAAGTTTAGAAAAAATTTCATCAATTTTGTCTTGATTGTCATAAAACATATGATCAAGATTTCCGACATTGTCATGCAGATGAATATGTCCAATTTTATGCTTAAAAATATCGATAAATTTGTCTAATTCAAAGATTTTGTTGGCGTGTCCAACATCAAGCGTAATATCTGCATTAGGAATTTTTTCTAATAACTTTGATATATTATCGGCGGAATTATATGGTGCACTTGAAATATTTTCAATCAACAATCGCATGTTATTTTTTTGTAAAACAGTATTTATTTTATTAAAAATTTTGGCATTTTCTTCGATATCCAAATCTTGAAAAGGATGGATGGTGATTTTTTTAGCACCCAAATCTCTTAGTAGCTCAACATTTTTTATGATTTCATCAAATTTAATAATATCCCAATGAATATGACCTAAAACTTCAAAATTTGCAGTTGCATTTTTTAGATCATAAAAAATAGCATCAATAGTTTTGAGTAGTGTTGGCTGAATTGTAATTTCTGTAAAATCAAAATATTGTTTTGCAAATTTAATTTCTGTGAGCAGGTTGTCCCTAAAACCAGACATGTATCCGAACTTCATATTTAATTATTGGTAAAAAATAAAAAACATTTTTAACTTTGTTTAATTAGTAAAATATAACTAATTGATCATAAACCATTTTCCTTCGCTTATTATCTCAACTTTATTATTAATAATTTTTAAAGCTGATTCATCATCTAAAACATATATTTTTTCATCCATATTTTTAAAAACATTTTTCACAAAGTCTTCTCGTAAATTTATCAAGTGAGCTGAGTTTAAGTGAGGCATAAAATAAAAATCAACATAATTTAAACCATCTAGCTCATAATTCTTTTCTAATTCCTCCCCATAAATTTTCAAAATTTCAAGCGCTAATTTTTTGTTAGTTACCATACTACCAGCACTTGAGCCGACATAAATCTTATTTTTTAATAATTCTGGCAACATTTTTGTTAAACCAGATTTATTTAGCCACTCCATCAGATTATAAGTGCTCCCACCTTCAAAAAATAAAACATCAGCATTTTCAAGGCTTGGTTTCCAAATTTTTTCAGCTACTGCCGAAATGTCAGTAATTTCAATTGATTTAAAATTCAATTTTTTTAAGTTTAGTAAATCATTAATTAGCCAAGTCTTATCTCCGGTTTCAACATTCGATGCAGTCGGAATAAAAACAATGGTCGTATCTTCTGGTTTTTTCCCAACCAAACTAAATAAAGCATCAGCAATTGATTTATTTCTTATTCCGCCAGATGTTAAAAGTAATTTCATATAGTTTAAGAATAATTGATAAAATTTTTATTACAAAATACAATCAAACCAGAAAAGCTAATCAACAACAGGGCTAGATTTTTTCAACTGATCCCGAATTTCTCGTAGAAGCAGAACTTCTTCACTTGGTTCGACTGATTGGACAGCTTCTTTTCGTTTTAATTTGTTCAGCTGTTTGATGACAATAAAAATCGCAAAAGCGATGATTACAAAATCAAGAATCGTATTGATAAATAAACCATAATTTATCGAAATTGCTGGGGCGGTTTCGCTGGCTGATTTTAGGGTGATGGCCAGTGAGGAAAAATTGACTTTGCCGAGCAGAAAACTTAGTGGTGGCATCACGATATCGGAAACTAGCGAGGTGACGATTTTTCCGAAGGCGGTGCCGATGATAATTCCGATCGCCATATCGACAACATTGCCTTTGACGGCAAATTCTTTGAATTCTTTGAACATAGATTTAGATTAAGGTGTTTATTTTTTATTATCTTTCTCGGTATATAATTCCACAGCTTCTTGTAAATTAGCCAGAGCTTCGTTTTTGGTTTTCCCAAAACTAGCAATATCAATATTGAGACATTGAGAAACATATTGATCGTTTTGTTTAAAAACAATCGATTTAAAATTTGTTTTGTTGTGTTTCATTTTTAAGTAGTCAATTCAAAAACTTTCACATTATTTTTGAGAATATTGCTCAATTCTTTACTTTCAACTGCCAAATCATAATGCGATTGCAAATTAAGCCAAAATTGTGGTGAAGTATTAAAATATTTACCGAGTCGCAGGGCTGTGTCGGTGCTGATGGCTCGGGTGCTATGAATAATTTCATTGATTCTTCTCGGAGCGACATCAATATCTTTGGCTAGGCGATATCGGCTAATTTTAAAAGGTAATAAAAATTCTTCCATTAATATTTCGCCAGGATGAATTGGTCGTATTTTTTTGGTCATAGTATTTTGTTATTGTGTCGTTATGTAACCTTAAGTAGTCATAAATCTTTAATTTAAGTATACTCAATGTTCGTTATCCTATCAAGTTCGATATATCACTACGAGACATACCAAAAAGTGACGACAAAAAAGCGTTTGGTTTATTTTAATCTCTACTCCAAATACCAC
>JBAYNP010000078.1:0-4208 GCA_041678785.1 Patescibacteria group bacterium
CTTCACGGAAACTTCACGTTATGTTGTTTATACAAATGCAAGTGTACAAAAGTTGTTTGTCTATAACTATACTGGTTTAGAAGTGATTGACTTGTGGTTCTATCCTAAAAAGATAGTATCGCATACCAATCGTATCTTTGTTATGGATACTACAAATAAGATATGGTGGTGTCGTGCTGGAGATTTTAGAACATGGTATGGCATGAATGTTGACGATGATTTTCTGATGGCATCTACAGACATGGCAAACAGTGCTTATACGCTTACAGCTCAACCGCCTGTGCCGATGTTTCTTTCTTTTACTGTTGTAAAGACAAGCACGATTGATACACTTGGCACTATCGCTCTTGTAGGCAAAAGTCCGACAAATGTTGACCAGTCTGAAACAGTCACGCCTATAGATGGAGTAGTGTATACACAGTATGCCTACAAGTCTATAACAAGTGCTACTAGTTCTGGTTGGACTGGTGTGGATGGCACTGATAAGATCAAGATCGGTGTTACAACTGTTGCCAACGGTATCGCTCAAGACGATGCAGGTTATTGGACGTTTGAAAACGAGCGTATTCTTAATGGTATCGCTAAACTTGGCAGTAACCTTTATATCTGGTCTGATACCAACATCTATGTGTTTGCCGGTTACTCTTACGATACTTTCAGTTCGCAGAAGTTGATTGCAGATATTGGATGCAATAGTGCTACTGGAAATGCAGTATCGTATGATCTTGTTGCCGTGTCAAACAATCGGGCATATTTCTTATATGCAGGTGACATATATGAATTTAATGGTTCTGATTATCCTAAAGTAATATCAAGACCTGTTACTGTTCATGGGCAAAACAGCAATGGTATTGCTTGTGGTATTGTTCCTGAAAGTGACAGCAACTTGTGGGCATTAAACTGCGACAAGGATTATCTGTACTATTACGATACTTATCACACTGTTGGTTCTGATGAAACAGCAGATACTTATGTGTATCTTTACTATTACAAGTTTGACATACAGGCAAGAACCTGGTGGAAGTACACTGGATATAGTATCGCAAGGGCAACAAGTGCTGATGTTGTAGAAGCGTTCTATCTGCCTCAACCGGATCGTTCTGGTATGTACGCTTTGTATGCCAGTACGATATCAAGCACAAGAACATACCGGTTGCTTACCAACATGGGCATGAACACTGAAACGATGCCTTTCTTGGTCACGAAGGCTTACAATACAAAGCCTTCTGAAACGGCCACTTTGACCAATATCATTATCATGTTCAAGGGCAGTACAGCGGATATCATCAGTGATTTCAAGGTGTACTACAGCCTTACAGAGAGTGATGATGACTTTGTAGAGTTGTGGTCATCGGATGGTTATGATTTCAGTGGTGATGTGGAAACAATAGATATTCCTTGTATGCAATCGGCCATTGCAAGAGCGCATCACTACAGACTAAAGATTGAGATAGAACCTTCTGTTGATTCATCGTATGTGTATCTTTACAATATTGAACGAAGATTCAGAGTTACAGGGAGATCAAGATAATGGCTAGATTCAATGCTGCAAAGATATTCGATGCAATAGATAAAAAGTTCCAGATGGTATATAACCAGTTAATAGACTTACTTGATACTGGTTACAGCACGACTGCCACTATAAATGGTAAAGAAGTAACTGTTGATATTAACCCTAAGACTGGTATTTCAATCACTATAGATGGCGTAAAAGTATTTGGTGTTGGTTCAGATGGAAGGTTGTTTTCAGAATCATTAAGTAATGTTGAAACATCGGATGTTTATGCAACTATTGGTGATGTTACTGTAGATAGCAAGGTAACTAAGGGAATTGTTATATATAAGAAATCATATTCAACAACAATTCCTTTCGCAACAATAGGAACGTATGTAGCAACCGGAGTTGACGCAATAATTATCGCTACTCATGATGGAGAAGCATCTATCTATTTAGGAAATACTCTTGTTAGAGCCAAACGAAATACTGGTGTTTCTGGTGATTCAGGTTATTTAGCCCAAATAGATCATAGCTCGATTGTTTTACAAGGGTGGAATCATGACGATGACGATGTTTCAATAAATCTTTCGGCTGATTCATCAACTGGATACAATCTTTTGATGGCCGCTCGGAGTTCAGACTATTTGACAAAAGTTCAACTATCAATGTCAGATGCGTCTGGAATTGATGTTGTATTTACCGTTGCTGGTATAGATAATGGTTTTGGTTATGATTCCACAGGATTTTATAAAAACGATGCTGGTTCAAAAACCTATTTATAACGTATGATATACTATAGCTAAAGGCGGTGCAGATATGGTCATAAAGTATGAGGAAGGTAGTTCAGGAGGAACCGTACATGGTGGTGCAGGAGTTGCATTAAACAATATTCCGTATGTTGATCCAAATGCAATTACTGATCCGTATTTTGTACAACCACCGGAACCGGTTGTATCTACTACTCATATAAATCCGGCTCCTGTTGCTGTTGCACCAAAGGCTACAACAAAGTTGCCTACAGTTGTCAAGATTCCAGGTTCAGGGGATAGTGTTGCAACTGTTACTGAGCCTATTATCTTGCAAGGTGAACCTGCGCCTGTATATGATCCTACAATGTCACCTTCTGAAATGGCAGCACAAAACTTAGCAAATACACCTACGGAAACACCAATAGCAGAACAACCAATGTTACCTATTCAACCGGAAGGAACTGTTTCAACTAAAAAAACATCTGGAACAACTAGTTCTGGCGGTTCTACGGTAGCTAATCAACCGGATACTGTTACACCTATTACACCTACTGTTACGCAAGCTACTGGTACTGCTCCTGCAAGTACAACTACACCACAAGAATCGCAATCTTCGCAGATGATGAAAGAGTTGATTGCACAGCAAAGTACATTAACCAATGAATATATGGACAACCTGAAGAACATGAAATTTGAATACAATACCGCTACAGATCCAGATTACCAAAGAGAAGCTGCTAACTTGGAAAATCAGGTTGCACAGATGATGGTTGGTCGTGGTGGATTGTATTCTTCTGTAACTAATTCCGCTTTGCAAAGTGGTCTTATGCAATTACAAGGTACGTTTAGACAGCAGAAATATGATGAGTTTCTTGCTGATCGTGACTACAATATGAA
Source organism: Patescibacteria group bacterium (assembly GCA_041678785.1). GTDB lineage: Bacteria > Patescibacteriota > Patescibacteriia > UBA2591 > JBAYNP01 > JBAYNP01. The sequence goes on from JBAYNP010000078.1 coordinate 3,145, forward strand.
ACTTGCTCAGATGACTTACGAAAAGCAAAACAATGACTTTACCAAAGCTATGCAGTTAATCAGTTATCAGACAGATAGGGAAGATACTGCATGGAATCAGACACAGCAACTTGCTGAGTTTGAATTGACTAAACAAAAAGAAATGTTTGACCAGCAAATGTCTATTGCTGCATATAAAGCAGATAGGGACGATGCTGCGTTTAGCAAGTCTATGCAACAGCAACAGTTAAGTATTTCAAAAGCAAATGCTGCATACAATAAACAAGTAGCACAAGCAAAGACAGAACAGGCAAGCGCACAAACTGCTTTGAATATGCAGACAGCAGAGTATATGGCTGCTTCTCAAGAATTTGAGTATATGCAAAACAAGTGGCGTGAAGATGGTGCTGCTGATTACGAAATTGCCAGTTACTTTAACGTGCCTATTGGTGCTGATGTATCAAGCCAGTTTGGTAACAGGATTACACAAGCATTGTATAATCTTGACAGCAAAGCATCTGCTCTTGCTCAACAAGCTAAGTCTATCGGTGATGCAGAAACATACTTAAATGTACTGACTGGATTCCAGTCTGAATCAACTGTTGATCCTAAGGCGATAGAACAGCAATATAACAGTGCTTATGCACAAGAGTATAATGATCTTATTGCACAGCATCAGGCCGGTTCATCTTACTCAGACTTGCTTACATTTATGACAAGCAACTACAGTTCTTTTGTTGATGAAATGGGTACAACAAACTATAATAAATTGATTGGTTATTTGGACGGTAAAGTATCAAGTGAGGGATAAACATGATTTTAAGAAACAGATTAAACCAGCTTGAACAAGAACGACAGGGTGTTGACTTATCCACACCCTCTCTTTTTAAGTCTTTTACTGCACCTGATGCTACACTAGATACAACTGCTCCATCATATACAGGAACATCTAAGTCAATGTTCTCTACATATCAAGCACCTAAACCTGCTGTGTCTGAACCTACTGTTACAATTGCTAAGACAAATGGTACTGTAGGTGAAGTTGCTAAAGCATGGGGTGGTTCTATTGGTGCTGGTGCTTTAAA